>JANXCF010000002.1:300000-467983 GCA_025059995.1 Leptospiraceae bacterium | reverse complement strand
GAACCTCCACTAAACAATCAAGCCCTAGCTCTGTTGCATAATGAAATAATTCTTGGAGTTGTTGCTTTGACAAAATCCGAACAATTAACAAAATGGCATCGGCACCATTGATTTTAGACTCAAGGATTTGTTCTTTTGATAGAAGAAAATCTTTTCTCAACACTGGTAAATACACTGAACTTCGAACTCTCTGCAAATCTTCAATTGAACCTAAAAAAAACTCTTGATCTGTTAAGACCGAAATTGCTGTCGCGCCAAGACTTTCGTAGAATTTTGCGATCTTAGCTGGTTGATAATCTTGACGAATAACTCCCATAGAAGGGCTTGCTTTTTTCACCTCTGCAATCACGAAGGGCTTTCTTTTTTTTAGGTAAGAATAAAATCGATGAGAAGGGGAATTACGAACGTAAATAGGATTTTCCCGTTCAAAGTTATATCTTTGTTTTAAAAGTTGGATTTCTTCTTGTTTTTTTCGTAAAATCTTTTCTAAAAGCATTTAGTTCAAGCCTTTCAATGCTTCATCCTCATTTTCGTAAATTTCAAATAAACTTGTAAGTTCAATCACATCAAAAATACGTTTTACAGAAGGGCGTATATTACACAACCTAAGATTTCCATTTAGAGTTTTTAATTTTCTCAGTAAAGAAATACTAACACGAAACCCTGAAGAACTCATATATTCCACGTTTTCTAAATTCATGATAATATTTCGAACACCTTCTTCATCAATGATTTTACTTACGTTTTCCTCTAACTCTGTGGATTTGGTAACATCCAATCGACCCTCAGGATAAACAATCACTGTGTTACCAACTTTTTTTCTTTTTAACAATTTCCCACCTCGCAAGAAACAAAAATGATGATATAAAAAATGAATTATGAAAAACTTGTCAATTTTTTTTATAAATTTTTTAGATCACAAAGAAATAAAAAAACTAGAGAATGATTTTTTGAACAGAGTCCTCACAAAATAAAAAAAATTACGTATTGAATAGGTGAGGAGGTTAATATGAACAACAAAATGATTACAATCAGTATCATTTTCGCCACAACGCTACTGCTATCAGCTTGTGGTTCGAAAAAAAATCCCCTATTCCTTTTACCAATCAGTTCGGAACAGATATCAGAAGAAAAAAAAGGAGACATCCCTCTTAATATAACATACAACAATCAGACTCAAGATAACAATCAAACAGCAAACACAATAGGAAACCAAAACAATTCTCAAAATACCCAAAACAGTACAAACGGTGGAAATAGTAACAACCAGAGCTCTGGTTCCAACAACCAAGGCGGTTCCACTGCTAGCAACCAAGGTTCTGGCTCTAACAATCAAGACGGCTCCACCGCCAACAACCAAGGCTCCGGCTCTGACAACCAAGACGGCTCCACCGCCAACAACCAAGGCTCCGGCTCTGACAACCAAGACGACTCCACTGCTAACAACCAAGGCTCTGGTTCTGACAATCAAGACGACTCCACTGCTAACAACCAAGGTTCCGGCTCTGACAACCAAGACGACTCCACTGCCAACAACCAAGGCTCCGGCTCTGACAACCAAGATGGACAAAATAATCAACCGCTTGAAGGGAATGCGAACGTAAACAACACCTATGGAAATGGAAACTTTAACTTTAATACATCTATCACAATACCTATTAATATAAACATTTCAGATCCCTCAGGACCTGTTGAAGGAGCTCTCGTGAATGTTGTTGACCCATCTAGATCCGATACTATCTTATATCAAGGCGTTTCCAATGAAGATGGTAATGTAGTTGGAGAAGTTACAATTCCTTCTAATACCGAAGAGATTGTAATTAACATATATATAGGAAACTACCAAGCTGATCCTATCACAATTGACGTTCAAAATGAAAATAACCAATTCCTACAAGAAATTGTTGTTGAAGTTTCGTTTAACCAAAATGTAGAAAACTTGATTGCTAGTGTCACAGACTCTGATGGTGATGGCGTAATGGACTCCCATGATGCTTATCCTGAAGATCCATCGAGAAGTGCACGTATTGTCGTCCCTAATACTGGTGTTTCGATTGTTGCTTTTGAGGATCTATATCCAGTTCCTGGTGATGCTGACTCTAATGACATTGTCCTTGCCGTAGTAAACGAAGAAGATCTTAACGCAGAAGGAAAGGTTGTCCGAATTCGAGGTAAATATATTTTCTTAGCTAACCATGCAGGTTATGATTTAAGCGTATTTATCAACCTTCCTGGAAGTGGAAATTTCAAAGCAAAAGTATCCAAAATCCTTGTTGACAACGAACTCAATCTCCAACAGAAAGAAGAACGAAACAATGTTGATATTCATCTGTCAAATTTCCAACGAGTCCCTATCTTCATCAAACATGCTGGATACTTTAACAACAAAAATTACAATCGAAGAGGAGAAGCTTTTTACTCTCATCACGAAATGGGAAATATTATCTTGAACAGTAACGAATATCCAGCAGGATACTTACGAAATCAGGGTATATCGGCTGGAGTTATTAACTCTCTCGGCGGTAAACCTGTAACCAGAACCCACTTTATGTCCGAAGTAGAATTTATACTTGATCAACCGATTGCAAAAACGGATCTTCCATCTGCTCCTTATGACTTATTTATCTATGTCCACAATACAGGTCATACTGTCCACTTCCCTGGATTTTATTTTGATAATAACGGAAGAGATAGATACATTTACCACAATCCAGGACATGCTCGACACAAATTCCCATGGGTTTTCGTAGTTCCTGAACCTTGGAACTGGCCTAACAATGCTAATTACATCGGACAATCCTATCCAAAATTTACTCAGTGGTATCAAAACGATGGTAGAATCTATGAAGACTGGTATCGTAGAGATCGAGACCAAAACCGCATCTTCCCATACTTTAATTTACCAAGCCCAATTGCAGGTTTCTTACTCCAAGTCTATCATTCTCAAAATCTCTTCGTTTGGGCTTCCTTAGCCATTTTGATAACCGGTATTGTTGCTTTCTTGTTCCTCAAAGGTAGAAACTACCAAATTAATTAGCTACCTTCCACCGAGGCTTCTGCCTCGGTTTTTTCATTACGAAAAGACTTGCTACTCTTTATCATTCATAAGAAATGCCAGTGATGTTTTTAGGAATTCTAAGTTTGGGTATTTTACTTACGTTAACATATTTTTTTTTAGTTCAGCTCCATCACGAATTTTTCTACTGTCCAAATAAAGAATTTCTCTTGTGGGATGCGAATATCCGCTTTATTCAAGCAATTGATTTTTTACAATTAATCAAAAAAGAATCTATACTTGACGGATTAAAGCTTTTGATTGACTCCCCTACATGGCCACCACTGAGAACCATTCTGAGTATTCTTTCCATCACCTGGTATGGAAAACCCAACCCTATAGTGGATATCTATTGGAATGTATTTTTTTTTGTTCTAAGCATTATCACATTAACCTCAGGGACATTTTTCTTCTTTCGAAAAGAATTACAAAAAGATGTTTATCATGCAGTTTTAATTAATCTTTCGATTTTTCTTTCGATTTCATTTTTATTTTTGTTAAAGCAAATTCCCGAATACATCTTCAGCTCCATGTTAGAAATTCAAGGAATATTTGCTTACAGTGGGTTCTTGTTTTTTTATCTTGCATTGTATCGAAGCAATTACCAAGTTTGGTTGAAAAATCTTTATTTTCGTATCTTCTTTTTTTTGTCTGGATTTTTGGTTTACTTTACGAAATATCCTTATGGAGTTTTGGTCATTTTGTCTTTTCTTTTTGTTGAGTTTCTTTTGGCACCGAAAAACATCATACAAGAACTAAAAAAGATTTTATCTTACTACCGAGGATATCGCTTTGTATTTTTGATTTTGCCTTTCTTCAGTGTGATTTTAATTTTGATTAATCCCTACATTCGTTTTGAAATCATTTCTCATAAGTTTCTAAAAAACTTTATGTTTTTTTCTCTATTGTTATTTCTGATAGAATTCCATATTTTTCTATTCAGAAAAAAAGTTCGATTTTTTTCTGAAAGGATACGTTTTTTTTATAAGTTTTTCTTATTCCCTTTTTTGGTGGTTGTATTCACTCATCCTGATCGTTTTCATTCCCTATTAGGAGCTCAATCTGATACTATTGACCGAAGTAGGAGCTTTTTTATCAGTTTATTTTATGATTATTTTTTGAATTCTTCGGGATTTTCTTTAATGATTTTCTTATCGATTGTTTTGTTATTCGTTTTTATTTTTCGTGCCCAACGTTCCATTGAAAACTTTTCGATCATCTTTGAAAAAAAACCCGTTTTGGTGGGAATTGTCTTCTTGTGGTTTCATCTTGCTATTTTAGAACTTTTGACTACGAATCACCAAGCAAGATATATATTCCAAATCCTTCCTGGCATGATTCTTCTACACGGATTAAGTTTTCTTATAACCCCTAAACGATGGAAAGTTTTTGTAATAATAATCTTGAGTGCAATACTCCTACAAAACTTACATTTGTTTTACCAAGAAAACTTCGTAAACAAAAGAGAAGTATGTTTTGCAGGAAAGCAAACCGAAATTTTTGAACCTGCAAAGAAAATCTATCAATTTGTTCCAGAAGATATTCAAGGCTTGATTTTTAATGAATTTCATCTTTATCGAAAATTTGGTATTGAGCTCGAGAATCCCTATCTTTTCATCCCAACTGACATTGACGTTTGGATTCGCTACAAAGTTTACGATAAGGGTTTTGTTTTGAACTACAATCACCATCAAAAAATTCTAAATCAACAAAAAGATTGGATTTATATCACTCATGATTGTCAAAACAATCTTTTTGAATCTCCTTTTTGGAACCTTTCGAAAAGAATCAAAATTCATTCATATGAGTTAGTCGATATCCAAAAAATCAACCAACAAATCTGCTATAAACGCTATGTAGTGGATTTTGACGTGAAATAAGACTTTTTCGTATGTGATTTAAACTCAAGTCATTTTAACAAATAACCCTTAAAATCAAGATCCCTAACTTTACCTCAACAAAAGCACAAATTCTTCCCAAAATAAAACCAAGAGGGGAAAAACCAAAAATAAAAAAAACAAAGTTGTAAGGACAAAGATAGAAGAAGAAAGATCCCGATTCAAAGAAAAAAGAGAAGAAGTGATGATAGAATACACTGCTGAGGGCATAAATGACATCATAACAATGATCTGTTTATCTAATGAAGAAAGAAATGAAGATGGAATGAAATTCAAAATTCCAAGAACCAAAACCGGAAGAAGCAAAAACTTTATAAATCCCACCCAAAGAAATTCTTTAAAATAAAGAAACATTTTTCGAACCACTAAAACCCACCCCAAATGAAAATAATACAAAACAATAGAAACATAAACAATGAACTTCATAAAAAAATCCAAAATATCAACTTTGGGGATAGGAATTTGCATAAGAAACAGAGCCAATCCAACAAACAATCCATAAATGGGATAGTTTCGGTAATCTTTAAAATCAAAAAGATGAGAAATAAATATATTTACAAAGTTTTCGTAATTTTGTGCAGTTTTTTCTTTTTGAATGTGAATCCATGGAAAAAGAAAACCATATAGATAAAAATAAAAATAGCTTATGAAAATCAAGGATTTACTTAACCCTTCTTCTCCTAAGAAAAAATAACTCATGACTCCTCCCATGGTATAACCATGATTTGCTAAAGAAGAAATAACAACTAATGTAAGAAAATTTCTTTTTGAATATTTACGAAAAAAAAGCATTCCCAAAAAAAATCCAATCACGACCAAAATCAAACCTGAGAAAGGAAGAAAAAAAGTATTGATTGAAAAATGCAGTTTCCATATAAACCAGACCACAATCAAGGGTTCTAAAAAAATCAAATTGAATTTAAGAATCCCTTTTGATATCCTATCAAGATTTACAGTCTGCATTTGCAAAGAGATAACTCTTTTCAACAAATACCCAATCCCTAAAGGAAGTAGCAAAAGAAATTGCATAGAAATTATGTCTTTTATGTTCATAAATGGGGTTTTCGAAGTTAGTTTGTGATTCGATTTTTTTGCTTACGAAGAAAAACTAAAAACTTTTTTGAATTAGAATAAGTCTAATACTTTAGAAACTTTAATCTGAATTTTTTTCAATTAAAACAAAAAATAGCAATTGACAAACCAATCATTTTTGTTTTGCTCGTTATAAGATTGAACATAGAAGTATTAAAAAAATGAAATTCAACTTTGCTTACAAATCCAAGGAGTAGTGTTGATGAGGTTTATCAAACGTTTAGCAATTATACTAATGTTTTTTATAAATGTCCAGCTGTTTTCTCAAGAATCAATCATCTTTGTTCATGGAAGAGGTGGGCAATGTGGTAATGATTACACCCAAGATGCAGGCAACTACTGGGGGAATGCCAAAAATATCAATACTTCACTTCCAAGATTTTTTGTCCATTATGATGGTTATTCAGACCCAAGAACATGGGGAAATTGCAGAGCTCAATCAAAATTATACCAAGTATTAGAAGATCGTTGTTTGAGATCTCGTGGACAATCTTGCGTTATCATTTGTCATAGTGCAGGTTGTTATGCAACAGAATATTTCATTGCCACAAGGGATGTTTCACGTTATAATATTAGATTTGTTTTTAATTCAAGTAGTGCTGCAGGAGGTTCAGAATTAGCTAATTTAGCTTTTTGGAATTCAGGAAACATGGATGATGCTTTAAAAACAGGGAATGCAAGAGGATCTTATAATCATAACGATATGAAAGGGATCCCCTTCTACATGTTGGCAGGATTTAAAGGTTGGTGGTATACTGCTGCGATACTTCCTGGAGAAGATGATGGTGCTGTTTCTTTCCACTCTACATGTGCTATGAATACAACAGGTTCTTTTTCGAATTGTAATTCGGGAACAAGGTATAGTATGCATTTCATATGGACAGGTAGAAGTACTGTAAGTAGTTGGAATAATAACAGAAATGGTTATGATCGGCAACATAGTGGTGATGGAAGTGATGCCATCAACACTGCAACCAGACAAGAATGGGATGCTTGTAGAAATCTTAACTTAGGATGCAGATAAAGTCATAATTTTGTCGTGTGACAAAATTATCCTCCCTTTTACCCGGTAGAAAATCAATACCGGGCTTTTTTTCGTTTTTGACCTAAGCAACTTGCATAAATAAAGTATGAAAAAGCTTTTTTTGATTCTAGCTTTAGTTTTCATCTTATTAGTGATAGTTGTTTTATTAATTATTTATTTTCCAACCGAAGAAGAGAAGGATCTAGGTATCAGAAAAAGACTACCTTCTGAGTTGCTTCAAAACCAACCACAGTTCTTTACCCCAGAGCAATTGGAAGATCTTCTTAAAGAAAGAGGGATGGATGATGAAGTTTTAGAAGAAATCAGAAGGCAATTTTATCAATATCCTGATTTTTCTCGACCCTTAGATAAAAGAATGATAGATTTGATAAATTTTTGGTATGTGGAAGCACAACCACTACCAATCATTCTAAACCCGAACTTAAGAGACGAAAAAAAAATTAGCGATTACATAAAAAAATTACAAAATGAAGGGAAAACCGAGAGTGAAATTCAAAAGCTCATAGAAGAAGAATTTAAAAGCTATCCTACATATATCTTTCAAACTAACAAACATACTTTAACAAAAGGTGATGTCTTAGTTGCAACTTTAAAAATCTTTGACTCCAAGGGGAATTTACTTCCTTATGATGTCATCGAAGCTGGGATATTTGCTGACCCTTACTTAAAAAGAATTCGTTTAGGAACTCCTGAGTATAACGATTCTGGTATTGAACCTGACGAAAAAAAGGACGATGTTTACACCTTTAGTTGGAAGATACCATCAGAAGATAAAAAATACTGGGGAAACTTAACTTTAAAAGTAAAAGTCTATCTACAAGAATACCAAAATCAATTTGAAATTTCAGAAACATTTTTCTCAAGTCCATGGGTAGTTGCAGAGTTTTTAGATCAATTTGAAGAAGAAATCAAAGATGGGCATTTATATATATCTGCATTTCTCAAAGTTAACAAAGAATGTGAATATCACATACAAGCAAATCTATTTTCTGTCGAATTTGATGAACCCACCCATTGGGTAACCTACAAAAATATTTTGTCGCCTGGTATTCATAAAATTACTTTTCAATTTTGGGGAAAGATTTTCCATGATAAAGAAGTTGAGGGACACTTTTTGCTAAAAGACCTGAGAGGATATTGCGAAAACTTACCTTTTCCACCTAGTTGGTTTTTAGATCCCACAAAAAAAGATTTTATCGTAAATGCACCTCCCAAAGATGAACCTCTGTTTTTCTATATACCATACACAAATATAAACTACAAAACCAAAAGATATTACAGACTTTCTGAATTTTCAAATGAAGATTGGCTTTCTTCTCAAAAAAAGTAAAATAAGCTTATTTATAGTTCTTTTTCTTCTTACTCATTGCCAGATGATTTTTTATCAGAAAAACCAAATAGATAGAATACTTAGTTATGTTCAAGACTCGATGTATTTAGAGATTTCACTTCACTGGAAAGAAAGGCTTACTCATCCTCTATCAGGAACAACGAAAAAAAAAGATTATCAAACAAAAGTAAAGCTAGTTAAATTTCGAAATCTTACTGACCCCATTGAAATCAGAAACGTTACTTTTGATTTTTGGGTTATCCCAGAGTCTATCTATGCCATGAATGTCCAACCCCTGACATTACTTTTTCTTTATGGCAAAGATGATTTTTTTGCTCAAAACCCAAGCATGGGATTATTTATTGAAAATAAAAAAGAATTCTACCAATTTGAAGACATAGAGCGAATCCTCGACGATGTGAAGTTCTTTTATCCATCCCCAGAGAAAAACTGGATCATTGCATCCAAAAACCATCAAACGTATATCTTGAATTATCAAAAAGAAAATCAATATGTGGAGGTTTTTAAGGTTCTTGATTTGGAACTTATAGATCGCTACTCCATTACTTGGGACTCAAAGGTAATGGATAAATTCTTTTTTCGAACTCAGGATGAAATCTATGAATATCAAATCTCAAATGAAAAGCTACAAAAAGCAAAACTCTTCCCTGAGTGTTTCTACCCACCAACTTCGTTTGGTACCAACTTTGATGATTCTGGGAACTTTCGAGAATTTGATCGTGAAAATCAACGTTATGTAATTCGTGATTATCCAAAAAAAAACTTTTATCAAAAACAATACACCCATCAAGTCAATGCGGTTCGATACCAATGTTTTTAGACATCTTTTCCTAAAAGAAAATCACGAAACCAATATCCTGAATCTTTTACATATCTTTTTTGAGTTTTATAATCAACATAGACCAAACCAAAGCGAGGGCGATAACCCTCTGCCCATTCAAAATTATCCATAAAGCTCCAAATAAAATATCCTTCCACTGGCACACCTTCTTTCTTTGCTCTCAATACTTGTTCTAAATAACTCCTGATATAATCGATTCTTTGAGTATCCTGAATTCGAATCTCACCATTATGGTTCTCAAGTTTATCTGGGAATGCGGCTCCATTTTCAGTAATATAAATTTTTTTTACATTTTCGTATTGAGAAAATTTTTTCAATATATGATAAATACCTTCTGGGTAAACTTCCCATCCCATATCCGTGATCTGGTTTGTTATCTTTTTTGCTTCTATCAATTCTCCCCACATCATTGGGACAAAAAGAGAAGCTCTTACCTTTAAACGAGTATAATTTTGGATACCGATAAAATCAGGAATAAACTTCATTCTTTTTTCGTCATCGGGCAAATAATACTTTTGTAGTTCTTTCAAAAAAGGAAGATCCCTCTCAGGAAAACCAAGACCCAATAAGACCTCTATGAATAATCGGTTTATTAAAGCATCATATCGTTGTGTTGCTTTTTTATCCCATTCTGAGAATATTCCATCTTTACTAAATGGTTCTAAATACATGGTAAAAAAAGTAGTTCCTACTTCTGAATTGGGTGAGTTTGATTTTGCTATTTTTCCACCATCACCCTGGGCTAAAGCTACATGATATACTGCTGGGAAAAAATTTGAAATCCCTTTTTTTCCTGGTGCATGAATCCCCAATAGATATCCCAAGATTGTAAACGCTGAAGGTTCATTCAAGATAAACCATCTTGGAACTTTATCTTTATATTCTTTCGTGACAAAGTCAACATAATCCAAAAAGTGAAGATAAGTATCTCGATTCGTCCAACCACCTTTATCCTCTAAGGCTTGTGGTAGATCCCAATGGTATAAAGTGACATTAGGAACAATCTCTCTTTCCAAACACGCATCTATGAGACGATGATAAAAATCTACTCCTTTGGGATTGACATTTTTTTTCGTGCCATCTGGAAAAATCCTAGTCCATGCAATTGAAAAACGATAGTTCGGAATACGTAATTCTTTCATCAAATCCAAATCTTCTTTGTATCGATGGTAATGATCACAAGCAATGTCTCCATTTTGATTTTGATAAATGCGTGGTTTCCACCCCAGAAAAGAAAACAAAGAATGAGTGTGGGTAAATCGATCCCAAATGGATTCTCCTTTACCGTCTTCGTTCCATGCACCCTCAATCTGATAAGAAGCTGTTGCAACACCCCACAAGAAATTTTCTCCAAATTCCCATCGATTCATGGCATAAAGATTTAAAACTTGACTATAGAGTCAATTGGTTCTTTGAGTTATGGTTATGATTTTAATTGGAAAAAGACCGTTTTGTTTGAAAAAATGTGATTTTTCTTTGGATAATGATGATTCAGAACTCTCTAATGTATGTTAAATGTATGTTAGAAGAACTTAAAAAAAGTTATTCTATTAATTATCATTTGGAATTCGATTTTGTAGCAATTGATTTGGATTTGTGTTAAATTACCTATGAGCTAAAAAAATAGCCCAAGAGTTTGGGCTATTTTGCTTCTTCTGCATCTGCTAAGTTGACTAAAGAACTTGCCCAGCGGAAGTATTTGTTTTTGCCTAAATCCTTGATGGTTTTGATTTTTAAGGCTTTTTTGAGGAGCTCAGCTTGTTCTTCGGTTATTCCTTGCAATGCATTTACGGGGAGATCGAGAATTTGATTGATTGTAAGATTTTTTGCTTCGTATTCTTTATCTAATGCTTTTTTAAGATTCATTTTCACCTCCTTAATAAAGTTATCGATTCTCTAAAGTAAAAAAATTAAACGAATCTTTGGTATAAAGTAATTGATATAATCAATAACTCAGATGAGTTATCATCACATGTTAGTAAAAAAAGAAATCATAGTATCAGAGGAAGTTGAAAACAAACGTTTGGATCTTTTCTTAGCAGAAACCTTTAAGCACATTCCTCGTAATCAATGGCAGAATCGAATCAAGCAAGGGATTGTTTTGGTGAATAACCGAAAAGTAAAAAACTCTTACCAAATAAAAAAGAACGATGTCATATCTTTTTTTTATTCTATCAGACCAGAACCTCAAAGGTCCATCACGATACGAGTATTATATGAAGACAGAGATTTACTGATTTTGGATAAACCACCGGATGTTCCTGTTCATCCCTCAGGAAATTATCGCACGTTTACATTACATACACACATAAAAGAAAAACTCAAGTATGATTACTGTCATCCCATCAATCGATTGGATCGAGAGACATCAGGAATTATCTTATTTGGAAAGAATCCCTACATAATCAAAGCAATGCAATCACTATTTGAACAAAACCAAATCTTAAAGATTTACCATGTTTTGATTTTTGGAAATTACCATCACTCATCTATGATTGATGGTTATATTGGAAAAGACTTTTTGAGCCCTATCCACATTAAACATCGATTTATCCCTTTAGCAGATATTGAGCAAATGATCCAATCCTATAAAAACGATTACACACCAAATACAGAAAGTTTTTCTTTTTTTGTTGGAGATCAAACGTATGTTTATAAATACGCAAAAACAGAATTTCATTTGATAAAAACAAAAAAGATTTCGCATTCTTTGTTTACTGAAATCAGTTTGGTGAAAGTTGTGCTTCATACGGGAAGAACCCACCAAATCCGTGCCACTCTTTCTTCTCTTGGGTATCCCATTGTCGGTGATAAAATCTACGGACCATCAGAAGAAATATTCTTAAAATTTCTAAATAACCAATTTTCAGAAAAAGAACAAAAGCTCATAATGTTAACAAGGACGGGATTACATTGCAGTGAAATTAGATTTATCCATCCAGTAAACCAAAAACAAATCAAAATCACATCCGAGCTACCGGAGGATTTTCGTCAGGTTTTGGAAAACTAAATTCATTCGACAAAACGAAAGTTCTTTATAAATTTTTTATCAAATGGAAAAGTCAAAAGAAAACTTCATCCTACAAGAACAACCACAACCTTACGAGGTTTCTATTTCTTCAGAAGAAAGGATTTTATTTCTCAAACAAAAAATTGAGCTCGCACCAGAAGCTCCTGGTTGCTATCTTTGGAAGGATCAACATAATAAAGTTCTTTACGTGGGAAAATCTGTTTCTTTGAAAAATCGTCTGAAAAGTTATCTTCGCCCTGATGATTATAAACACTTTTTACTAATTCATAAAGCTTATGATGTGGAGTGGATTATCACAAACAATGAAAATGAAGCCTTGATTTTAGAAGATTCTTTGATCAAACAATATCTGCCGCCCTTTAATGTGCGACTCAAAGATGATAAACGTTACCCCTATTTATGTATTTCTTTAAACGAAGACTATCCAAGAATTTTTATTACCCGTAAGTACAGAAAGGATGGAAATCGATACTTTGGTCCTTATACGGATTCCAAGTTTGCAAGGCAACTTTTGGATTTGATACACAAAACATTTCCTATTAGAAAAGTGAATCAAGAACTTCCTCTAAAAACTCCCAAACGTCCTTGTATGAATTATTTTATAAAACGGTGTTTGGCACCCTGTCAAGGGAACATTCCGAAAGAAGAATACCAAAAAGTTGTTGATGAAATCATTCTTTTTCTTGAGGGAAGAAAAGAACTCTTAGAAGAAGTTATCATCAAAAGAATGAACGAATATAGTAGCAAAATGGAATATGAAAAAGCAGCAATCTATCGTGATATTCTTATCAGACTCAAACAATTCCAAGACAAACAATCAAACATAAAAGTTCGTGATCCCGATCAAGATGTAATTGCCATTGCCATCAATCAAGAATACCACAAAGCCAATGCCGTAGTGTTGGAATTTCGTAATGCGAAATTGGTATCCAGAAAGTCTTTTTCTTTGTATGTGCCCAAGGATGTTCCATTGAATACCTATGAACCTGAGATGTTAGCAGGATTTTTAAGGGAATATTACTTACATTTTGTTCAGAAAGATCAATTCCCTGCTACAATCATCATACCTTTGAGAGTAGAAGGATTAAAGGAACTTCAATCTTATCTAAAAGAGAAATTTCAATACCCCATCAAAATCATTGTTCAAAAACAATCGAGGGTGATACAATTAGCGAAAAGAAATGCAGAACTTCTTTTAAAAGAAAAAATTTTGGGGGTCAAAAACAAACAAAAGAAAGAAGCCCTAAAGGAACTACAACAAATCCTGAAACTTCCTAAGTTGCCTGAAATCATTGAATGTTATGATATTTCCCATTTTGCTGGGAATGAGATAGTAGCTTCGGGAGTTCGTTTTATCCAAGGTCAGCCTCATCCCAAAGGATATCGACATTATTTGATCAAAAGTGTCCAAGACATCCATGATCCTGAAAGCATCAAGGAAGTGATTTTTCGCCGAATCCGAAGACTCAAAGAAGAAAACCAAGAATTTCCTGATTTGATAGTTGTGGATGGAGGATTAGCTCAAGTGAACTTTGCTTTAAAAGCGTTAGAAGAACATCAAGTTTTTATCCCTGTGATTGGGCTTGCCAAAAAGCAAGAAGAAATTTATTTACCCCATCAAGCTGAACCTTTGAGAATTGATCCTAATAGTTTAGGAATGTTGCTTCTTCGAGAAATGCGAGATGAAGCCCATCGCTTTGCCAACACTCACCAAAGTAAAAGAATGCGAAAACGGATGTTTCAACATGTATTAGATACCATCCCCAAAATCGGAGAAGAGAGAAAAAAGAAAATCCTAAAATACTTAGAAAACTCAAGTTTAGAAGAAATCCAAATGGAAGATTTACTCAAAATTAAAGGTATTGGAAAACAATTAGCCCAAATGATTTATAAAAAAGTTCAAGAACAGAAAAAAGAAAATCAAATATAAACTTCATGAAAAGACTCAAAGCCTTTTTGAATTGGAGTTCAGGGAAAGACTCCGCAAGAGCTCTGTGGGAAATTCGTAAACAAAAAGAACTTCATGTAGATTACTTAATTACCACCATATCTGACAAATACCAAAGGGTGAGTTTACACGGAATACGAAAAGAATTGCTAATTCAACAATTCCAATCGATTGGCATTCCTTACCAAATTCTTGAGATCCCAGACTTACCCACCAATGAAGAATACGAAAAGATCATGGAGTTTCATCTTAACAATCTCAAAATGCAAGGTTTTGATTATGCCATTTTTGGGGACATCTTTTTAGAAGAGGTTCGCTCTTATCGAGAAAGACAACTATCTCGTTATGAAATCAAGGCTATATTTCCCTTGTGGGGAAGAGATACAAAAGTTTTGATTCAAGAATTCATTGAATTAGGCTTTAGGGCTATTGTAGTTTCCGTCAATGCGGAGATCTTAGGAAAGGAACTCTTGGCACAAGAAATCAATTCGTATTTTCTGAAACAGCTTCCCAAAAATGTGGATCCTTGTGGTGAAAAAGGAGAATACCATACATTCTGTTTTGATGGTCCCATCTTTCAGTTTCCTATTCCGTTCGAAATAAAAGAACATGTTCTAAAAACTTATGAATATCAAAATCAAAAGGCATCTTATTGGTTTTGCGAGCTCTTACCCAAATGAAGGTAAAACCTCAAAACTGGAAGTACACGAAAGGCTGACTTACAGATACACTATAAATAATAAATGACGTCATCAGAATCAAACCAGCAAAAAAATACAATCGAGTCTCTTTTAGCCAATGATGAACAAAGTAAGATTGAGAATGTTTTTCGAAAAGAATTTCCATCCCGAATAAAATCCCAATCATAACGAAGATATGCCAAGAGGGGATGAGGATTTCCCCAGGAGAATAAACAAAAGCCCGAAGGGTCATATACCATCCCACATCAATCGCACTTAAAGGAAGATTATTTTCAGGAAAAACCAAAGGTTTTGCACGAAAAAAGAAAAACGTAAAAGAAAATACCCAAAATGTATAGAAAATGCCTAAGATTTTTGAAATCATTTTGGGAAGGTTGATTTTACCAAAGAAAGGAAAAGACAAAATCCATTTTTCGAAAAGTAATAAGAAGCCATGAATACTTCCCCACAACAGATAATGCCAACCTACGCCATGCCAAACCCCACTAATGATCATGGTTATGAATAAGTTCGCATAGGTTCTAAATGAAGAAACCTTGCTTCCCCCCAAAGGAATGTAGATATAATCCCTAAGCCAGCTGGAAAAAGAAATGTGCCATCTTCTCCAAAACTCACTCATTGTAGTAGAAAAAAAAGGACGTCGAAAATTCTCAGGTAAAGAAAACCCCATGATCCTTGCGGTGCCAATGGCAATATCAGAATATCCCGAAAAGTCCCCATAAATTTGGATCGAAAATAAAAACACGGCAATCCATAAGCTCAAGGTATGAAATTCCCAAGGTGAAGCAAACACTCGATCCACATAAGGAGAGATGGGATCAGCAATAAGGGTCTTTTTCATATATCCCAAGCAGAGTTGAAATAAACCCAAACGAAAGTTTTCGTAAGAGAAAGATTTTCTTTCGTAAAACTGAGCGATGAGTTCTTTGGTTCTTAGGATTGGACCTGCCACTAGCTGAGGGAAAAAACTCAAATACAAACCAAAATAAAAGATATTTTTTGGTTTTTCCGCAACTCCTCGATAGACATCCACTAAAGCAGAAATGGCTTGCAAGGTAAAAAACGAAATCCCCATGGGAAGTAAAATATTCGGTGGTTGGATATAATCTTTATCACATGGCTCAAATCCTAAAAGAAAATTCAAAAAATCATAGACTTGCACACTATATTTAAAAACCAAAAGTAAAAGCAAATTCCCCACAATCCCTAAAACTAAAAAAAAACGTTTCAGGTGTATCTGATTTTGAAACCTCAAGATTAGTTTCAGAGAAAGATATGAAACTATGATGGAATAAAAAAGCAAAAACAAATAAAGAAACTGAAAGACCGCGTAAAAATACAAACTCACAAAAAAAAGCCAAAGCATTTGCCATCTTTGAGGTAGAACAAAAAAAACAAAAACTACAATCGGAAAAAAAACAAAATAATGAAGAGAATTAAACAGCATATCATTGAATCAAAAATTTGAGTTTTTTTTCTAAAACATTCGCTAACCATTCATTCCCTAATTGGGTCAAATGTCCATCTTCGGGTATAAAGTAATCTTTAAAACCCCACTTCCCCTCTTGACACATAGAAGGAGTATCCGCCATAAGATCCCAAATTTCGATTTGATGTTTTTGAAAAAAACGAATAACTTGTAAAGCATATAATCGTAAGAAATGATATCGATTGATGGAATGACAATAAAGTTCTTCGATTTGAACAGGCAAAATCACAACCACAAAGCGGATTTGGTTTTTTTTCGTTAGTTCTAACATGTCTAGGTAAACTCTTTGGGTGAAATTAGGGAGCTCGGGAATTACCTTGGGTGGTTCTGTGCATTCTTTTAAAATTTCTTCGGGGATTTCTTCAGGACATTTTTTTGGCTGGCTAAAGATCCTTTTTTCTTGTGGAATGTACGTTTTCCCTATGGTTTCAAAAAGAGTGTTTGTTGGTTGTGGACACGAAACAGCTTGAGACTCTAAAAGAAAACTTTGCTTGATGGTGGTGAGTAGATTTTGATTTTTCCATCGGTTCAAAGTAGCTACAAAAGTATCTTTCCAAAGATGAAATCGAAGGAGGAGTTGCTTAATGGTTATTTTCGCAACTGTGAGGGTATAAACATAATCAGAAAGGACAAACTGCCAAGTATCTATCAAACGTTTTGTTGGCTGAAGTAAACGAGCCTCTTCGGTTTGATCATCAGGAAAGAAACCTTTTTCTAATAAGGATGGTGGCATGGTAAAATCATTAGGGGAGACAAAAAATAAAACTGTGTTAACATTCGAAACTTGGCTCAGAATTTCTTTTAATCTTTGGTAAGCTCCCCAAGAACCAAGACCATCAATCCCACCATTTAAGAACTGAATTCCATGATCAAAAAATTTTTCATCTAATAGAGCACAAAAGGTTTCATGATCACTTACTCCATAGCCCATTACTAGGCTATCCCCTAAACAGATGACTTTTCTTTTTTGTGGGTCAGGTTCTTTTGTTCCCCTCATGCCGAAGGAATTAATGCTAAATTGTCCTTCCCATTTTCCCGAAAAATGTCGAATATACACACTTGTATTGGGTTGAAGCCCAATAAAATAATCAGGATGAAACCGATGTATTTGATTCATTTTTAAAAAATAATCTAAAGATGGTATGTGATAAAGCCTGAGGAAAATCTCAAACAGCAACCAAAACAAAAAAAGAGAAACAAAAAAAGAAACTTCTTTTTTCATTTTTATTCAATTGACACAGAAAGCTGCCTTAAGGTTGAAATCAATTCTTCTTTTTCGTTGGGATTTTTGGTTTGATGTTCTTTGATAAAATTTATGATTTCATCAAGCTTTTGATCTATTTCGTTTTTGATTCTTTGAGAGATTTGATATTTTTTCATTAGTTCCAACATGTGTGCTAAGTTTTGTTTTCGAAATTCATCACTTCCCCAAAAATCAAAAAAGTTTCTTTCGCTTTTGTTCATATAACTTCTCAAAACTAATATGGGATAGGTGATAATCCCTCTTTCGTAATCCAAATAAAGTCTCTTTCCTAATTGATTTTCGTTTGAAAAGTAATCCAAGTAATCATCGCGGATTTGAAATAGTCTTCCCATTTTTAAACCAATTTCACGGTATTTTTTGGTTTGTTCTGGGGGATAATCCATGAGAATTGCTGATGCTTCCACCATGGCAGAAAATAAATCAGCAGTTTTCCCTTCGATGATTTTTTCATAAATAGAAAAATCCATTTGGGGGTTTTTTTCGTATTCCATTTGTAGGATTTCTGCTACTGCTAAGTTCCTAATGACTCTCGTAAAAACCGGAAGGAGCTGTAACTTGTGGGGTAAAGTAATCAAATGATCTATCCCACAGGCAAGAAGATAATCTCCTCCCAGAATCGCTTTTTTGTTTCCATGTGTAGCATTCAGAGTAGGTTTTCCTCTTCTTTGGTCGGAGTTGTCAATCACATCATCGTGAAGTAAAGAAGCTGCATGGATGAGTTCTCCAATTGCTGCAACATCAATCCATTCTTTTCCTTCATAGTTCAAAAGTTTGGAGAAGTAGTAATGAGAAAATGGACGAATTCTCTTTCCTCCAGAAAAAACCACAAAGCGCTTAACGACTTTAAAAAAATGCAAATCTTCTTTAATGATATGATATAACTTCCTATCTACTTGTTGTATGATTTTTTTTCTTTTAACCTTCTTTACGATTTTGCTGAGATCAAAGTTTATAATTTTTTTCTTCAACTTGGATTATTGGATTCAGGATTTTTAAGACATCTTCTATTGTCTTGCTTTTTTTGGTTTGATTTTCGTTTTGATAGTAATTCCACAAATTCCTTAGCATTCTTTGGATGATAACTACGGGGGTCGCAGGATAAAAAATTCTTGGATCAACGGTCATTCCATTTTTTATCAAAAACTGACAACACTCATCATAAGTGATCATATTGCCAAAATTAAAAGGATCAAAATAAGTAAAGAACTTTTCTGAAGAGAATGCCAATAAGAAATGTCCTGGCATATTGATCCCATAGATGGTAAAATCAAGTTTTTGATTCATTTTGCTTTCGAGTAGTTTTTTCAGTATTTCGTAAAAGATGATAGTCAAAACTGCCAAGCTAACGGGGATCCCTTTTTTGGTTTCTAAGACTTTCGTTAGATAACTGTTATTAGGGTTGTAATAATCTTCTGAGTTGCCATGAAAGCCTTTAATATAATACAAAAACTCAACAATTTTTTGAAATTTGACTTCGGGGTTTTGAAATGAAAAATCAGGGTAGAGTTTTAAAAACTCATGAACCAATGAAAAAAAACTTTTTTTATAGTCATTAAAGTTGATATAAAAAGAATCAGAAAACCTTGATACCAAAAAGGAACCCTTCAATAAATCCTTGGGACTTGCAGAAAAAATATGAAAGTCATATATTAACTTTTCATAATCCAAAGTTTCAGCTTCATATACCCTCAAATAAAAGCGAATATCTGTATCACGTATATTTTCAATATAAAATAATGGATGAACTCCAAAAGGGATTTTTTCCACAATCTTCTTCAGAAGATTTTTTCTTATTGTTATGTCATGATGATCAAAATAAAGATAAAGTAATTTGATTATGTCTGATTCCGATTTTTCTTTTATGTCCATACTTGATTATAAATTAATTATAAAACCACCATCCAGTCAATTTCTAAAAAATTTCAATACTCATTTTTATTCTTTTTTGTCTTTCGTTGTAGCTAAAAGCTCATCAGGAATGTCTTCTATGGATTCTCCAATTTGGACTGCTAAGCGCTTCCCTACTCTACCTGCAATGCACTTGAACTTTTTTCTTTCACCAATTTTTACGATAAACTCACCATTAATGGTAGTATTCAATCGAACAATATCACCAACTTGGAGATTTATCACATCAAGAATGGAAAGTTCAATTTCTCCAACCTCACAGCGTATAGGGAGTTGGATCTGCTCTAAACGTTTTTGTATCAATTCTTTCATTTCTTCTGTTTGTGCACTTTGGATAGAAGAATACCAATACTGAGCTGAAAGTTTATTCACTATGGGTTCAATGGTGATATAAGGAATACAAAAGTTCATATTTCCTTCTACTTCAGCAATTTTCGTTTCAAAAGTGATTAGAACCACCATATCGTTAGGAGGCACAATCTGAGCAAATTGAGGGTTGGTTTCTATGTTGCCAAGCCTTGGTCTTAAATCTACCACAGTCGACCAAGATTCTCGTAGGTTTCCCAACATTCGGACAATGACGTTTTCCATCACTGAACGTTCTATGTCAGTTAATTCACGGTTTATGTTTTTGATTAATTCTCCCTTACCTCCAAAAAGTCGATCAATGATAGCATAGCTGATATTCGGATCGATTTCTAAAATAGCAGAACCTCGTAAAGGGTCCATGTTGACAATTGCTAAGGTGGTAGGAGAAGGAATGGAACGGTTAAATTCCTCATAAGTTAATTGATCCACACCGCCACCACCAGAACCCACATGAACTTGCACGGCAGTTCGAAGTTGCGCTGATAAAGAAGTAGTGACCATTCTGGCAAAAGTTTCGTGTATCATTTGCAAAGTTCGGATTTGATCTTTAGAGAATTTGTCAGGTTTACGAAAGTCGTATGGCTTTACGTCTTTTTTACTTATCGTTGCTGTTTCTTTTTCATCCTTTAACTCTGTAATACTATAATCTTGGGAAAAAAAAGGTGTAGAACTGCTGATTTGTTTAAATAAATCATTGATTTCATCATTCGATAAGACCTCTGTCATAATTCTAAATTATGACAAATTTTCTTTCAATCAAGATTTTTTTATAAAATACTTGAAATTTTCGTTTTTTTAACTGATAAAAATTTATCGACATTTTTTCTACATGCTATAGCTTATTAGCAAATGAAAATTAACCAACCGTTTAATCATCGAGCATCTTCGACAAGAGTCTTTCTTTATCTTGTTATGTTTATCTTAGCAATACATTTGTTTTTGTTGAGTTTGCCCAAAGAAATTTATCCACAGCAAGAACCACCTCTTCAAGAAGAAACCCAAATGACTATGAGAGAAACCATTTTTGACTGGATCCAAAAAGGTGGTCCTACCATGTATGTTTTAGGCTTGATTTCTTCTATCATCATCGGTTTTTCAATAGAACGATATATTTTCTTTAAGAGAAGTGGGGTAAAAACAAAGAATTATTTTTATGTATTCTCACAGCATTTGGAAAAAGGTCTCAATGAATTAGAGACTTTTCTTAATCAAGATCGAAGTTTAATATCAAGAGTTTTGCAACAAGGAATACACAATAAAAGCAAAGGACCTCAAGTTGTGGAAAAACAAATTGAAAATGCAGCCATAATTGAAGTAGGAAGACTTGAGAAAGGGCTAAACCTCCTTTCAAACCTTGGAAATTTAGCGCCTCTTGTAGGTTTCTTTGGAACCGTGATTGGTATGAGAAATAGCTTTATCCAATTTACCATTAAAGTAGCTCCCACAGCAAGAGATTTAGCGGCAGGGGTGGAAGAAGCTTTGATAACCACTCAAGCAGGACTTTTGATTGCGATTCCAACTTATTTGATTTTCAACTTGTTTATCTACTGGATTGATACTTTGACAATCGAGATTGAACGCTGCGGAAATTTACTCATCAACAAGCTTCAAGAAGATGGCTATTCAAATTCGTAGAAAAATTAGAGCTCCAGAAGAAATCCCTTTAGCAAGCACTGCTGATATCGCTTTTTTGTTGATTATCTTTTTTTTGGCGGCAAGTGCGTTGTTGGAACTCAAAGGAGTAAAACTCCCTATACCCAAAAAAGATGCTCCCCCCATACAAGTTGAGTCAAAAAATCTAATCAAAATAAACATCACAAAAGATCAAAGCTTTATTTACGAAAATAAAAGCTATAACCTAAAAGAAGTCTTAGAGGTTCTGGAAGCGAAATTTCGTCAAAACCCAGAAATGATTGTTTCTATTAAAGTCGATCCCGAGTGTCCTACGGAAATCATACCCAAGTTTCTCTTTGGATTGAAAAGAAAGAATATTTATCGTTTTTCTATGACGATGGCAAAATGAAGCTCCGAAAGCGAAGGAATTTTGAATCCATTCCTCTTTCGGCGATGGGTGATATAGCTTTTTTGTTGTTGATTTTTTATATTTCAACTACCATGCTTTCGGATCAAAAACCAAGGGAAATTGCTCTACCAGAACTTACAGCGGAAGCCCAAACAACTCCTTATCCCATTATCATTTATTTGGATATGGAATTGGCTAAAGAAAACAGAGTTTATTTTTTTAATCAAGAAATCCCTCTTGTAGTTCTTGAACAAGAACTAAAAAGAAAAATCCAAGAAGCTCCAGACTCTTATCGTGTTTATCTCAACATCCAAAAAGACTTACCCTTTAAGTATATGTATCAAATTCTACAGAAGATGAAAGAAATAGGAATAAAAAATTTAATCATAACCACAAAACCTATAGAATAAACTATGAACACAAAACTAATAGATAGATTAGATCTTCGATTTTGGACCTTTGTTGGTTTTTGTATACAAGTCCTTTTACTGGTTTTTGCTGAGATTTTCTTTTCACTATTTGAAGATGAGATCATCCAAAAAAAAGACTCGGTTTCGATTTTCACGGATCTCTCCATCATTGAATATCAAGAACCCACAGCTCCCATACAACAAGCACAAACAAAAGATTTATCCGAAACCATCATCGAAACCCAAAAACCTCTGAAAGAAGAACAAGTTAATTGGCAGAATGCTGTAGACCCTACTTTGGATTTCTCACAAAGGTATGTAGCAAAGATTTCTGTCCAGGTATCTCCGGACGATTATCCCTCGAAAGCCAAAGCCTTCAACTTAGGAAAAGTAAAAGTTTATGTGATGCTCTATATTAGTTCAACTGGCAAAATCAAAGATGTAAAAGTAAGAAACATCGAAAGCACCTCAGGAAACATTGATGCTTTTAGAGAAGATTTTTATCAAGCAGTCAGAAAAATCTTTTTAGAAAAAGGAAAACTTCTTTCCCCACCCTACCAAGTCAATGGTGAATACAAAGACTTCATTTGGTATACAAGTGTAACTTTTATGTTAGAATGATTTTAGTTAATGATAAATTCGTTAAAATACACTTCTTCGATTTTCCCTTCCGCAAGAACATGATTGATAGATGCCTTAATTTCTTCTCGTAATTGGAGTTGCCCTTCTATCGTAGATAATTCCTCTCGAGTTTTCGAAGCCAAAATCAAATTAATGATATTTCTTAGCTGAGGTGTCCTTTGAACCAACTCTGCCGCTAATGCTTTATTTCCTGGCTGAAATCCAACACTTAACTTCAAACGAATAAAATGTAATTCTTCCCTATCAGCTGTATTTACACGAAAATCTTCAGTAAAGTTATAAATTTCTAAAGGTGGTGGTGGTTTTACTACGGCAATCGAAGCAATCTCTTTGTATTGTTGGGCTGTTGCAAATTTTGCTACATAATAAGCTATTAGTGACATAACTATAATACCCACCAAGCCCAAAGCAATGTAAATTAATATTTTGATGATTCGATTTAGTCCTGTTTGGGTTTGGGCTGGCTGAATTTGTTCTTGTGCTTGTTCTACCTCTTCATCTGCTATTCCCATACTTTCCTCCTCTTTTTTTATAAATTATAGAAGTATTATAAAAACTTCAATCCGGAATCATACTTTCCAAAGAAGGGGGATTTAGATTATTTTGATCAAATCGATTTTTTAGAGGTTCTCTATACGGAAGAATAACAATATCAATCCTACGGTTATGAGCATCAGCCTCAGGAGTCCCCAATTCACCTTCGTAAACTAAAGGGCGATAAGAACCATAACTTAATGCCTGAAGCAAACTCGGATTTACATTCAACGATTGAAGGTAAGTAGCCACTTCAACAGCTCTTGCGGAAGCTAAATCCCAGCTGTTTTTGTATTTTCTTTCACCAGCATAGGGAGATTGCAATTCTACTTCTTTTGCTCCTGCGTGTCCTTCAATCCTTGTGTAGCGCTTTAAATCTTTAAGTAAATAAGAAACTTTTTTTAGCACTTCTTCTATAGCAGGTGTCAATTTTGCACTCCCTGGCTCAAAGTAATCAGCCCCAATCAAAGAAATGACTAAGCCCCTTTCGTTTTCTTCTACCCGCACTTTTTTTGCTTGAATTTCTGGTTTGAAGATTGATATCGCTTCCGTTTTTGCTTTTGACAAAGCTCTACCACGAGTTTCTGATGGTAAACTTTCTACATTCAATCCCATATCTTCAAGTCTTGCTCTTTGTAGAGTTTGTCCACCCTCAAAAAATCCTAAAGTATTAGAAAAAGCTGAAAGAATAATAAAGATTTCTTTGGGTATTTCTTTTCCTAAACTGAATAACATCACAAAAAACGTAAGAAGTAAAGTTACCATATCACTATAAGTGGTGAGCCAAATAGGAGCTTCTTCACAGGCTGGACATTCTTCTCTTCTTCTTGCCATTTTACCTTTGCCCTAACACTTCATCTAAAACAGCTCGATCGGCTGGCGCCAAGAACGATGCTAATTTGTCTTTTAGAACCCTTGGGTTTTCTCCCTGTTGTATTCCTATAATACCTTCTATCATCACAGTTCGTTCTAAAATTTCATCAGCGTCTTTGGTTAAAAGTTTATCTCGTATAGGTAAAGCTATCAAGTTAGCACCAATTGAACCATATAAAGTGGTAATCAATGCTGTTGCCATTCCTTGACCTATTGCTGAAGCATCCCCTGTTCCCAAGTTCTTTAGCATTTGTATGAGTCCCAACAAAGTCCCAATCATACCAAAAGCTGGCAAATACCCACCCAACATGGAAAAGAACTTGATATTTGCAGCATGTCGATTTTTGATTGCGGTTAATTCGTTATCTAAAATGTTTCGTATTTGATCTTGATCAGTTCCATCAACTACTAATTGAATTCCTTTTCTCATGAAAGGATCTTCAATCTCAGCAAGTTCATCCTCTAATGAGAGTAAACCTTCTCTTCTTGCTTTCTCTGCTAACGTTAAGAATCGTGTCATGATATCCACTATGGAAACTTTTCTTTCAATAAAAGCAAACTTCAAAAAATTTGGAAGATTACGTATGCGAAAGAAGGGATTGGCAATCACCGTTGCCGCTATACCCCCACCAAACGTAATGAAAATTGAAGGCAAATCAAAAACATCAAAAAAACTCAAACCCGAAACAAACATTCCAAACAATAAAAGTAAGGCACCTCCTATTAATCCGACAATGGTTGCTATATCCATCAAGATTGTTTATCGACAATTTTGATAATTTTATCATAAAATATTTTTCTTTCAAAATCGATGATTTTTTCTTGAATTTCCTCAGGAGTTTCCCTAACCACAAAACTCTGACCGTTCATTAAATGAATGGTAGTATCGGGATTCGTTTCAATCCGTTCAATCAATCGATGGTTCAAATAAAAAGCTTTTTTATTCAATCGATGAAGAAGAATCATAAAGAAAGAAAAAAGTTTTCTTTATAAAAATCCACAAAAAAAAGAGTTCATGAAATTCAAGAACTTTCGCTATCCTAAAGCCATCCTCGTTTTTATTTTATTTGTTTTTGGCAATCTTGTGATTAGTTTTGTAATTCAACTTTTATTTGCTTTAGAAATAATCTCATATCACGACTTAAAGTTGTTTTTGAGCCTCACGTTCGTTCTCCCCATTTTGTTAATCCATTGGTTATTTCGATTCGAAGTTATCTATCCAAAATTTGAAACCAACTTGGGATTCTACTTTTTAACTTTGATTCTGGCATTATCAATACAATTTTTGGCAACGGCATTGGAAATCATGAGTTTTTCATTTATCCCTGAAAGATTTCATGAGTATTACTATCATCTAAAAGAATTCCTTTTCCCCAAAGACGAAAAGGATCTTTGGTTAAGTTTGTTCACCATTGGTTTTGTAGCTCCCATAAGCGAAGAGTATTTTTTTCGAGGAATAATTCTGTCGAATTTAGTTAAATATCACTCTCCCAGTTTTTCTAACATCTTACAAGCTCTTCTTTTTGGTTTTGCCCATTTGAATCCCTTTCAAGTTCTTTACGCATTTCCGATTGGAATTCTTTTCGGGTATTTGTATCTAAAAACAAAAAATCTTTGGATACCCATGGTTTTACATATATTTGTCAATAGTATTAGCCTGATTTTTAGTTTTGTTGAGTTTCCTTCTTTTCTAGGTGATTACCTTGAACCTTTCGTTGATCCCAATGCAAAAAAAGAAAATCTTCCTTTTGAGGTTCTTTTGCTATCAACTTTGATATTGATTTATTCACTTTACGCTATCCCTAGAAAATACCCCAAAAAAGATTAAGAAAAAGACTAAGAAAGAGAAATACAAACCTTTCCGAAATGGGAACCTGATGCCATGTATTCAAAGGCTTTAGGAGATTCCTCAAAAGGAAATACTTTGTCCACAACGGGTTTTATCGAAAATGTATCAAAGACTTGATTCATTTCCACAAAAGATCGTTTATGCCCCGCAAAAACTCCTTGAATGGTGATATTCTGCATCAATACCGAAGTCAAATCTATGGGAGCCTTTTTTCCTGCCAAAACCCCAATCAAAAACACTACTCCATTTGACTTAACACTTCGAAGGGATTTTTCCAATGTTCCGACTCCACCCACTTCTATCACGTAATCAACTCCTTTGGAGTTGGTGATGGCTTGGACTTCTTTTTCCCAGTCAGGATTTTGTTGATAATTGATGGTATAATCAGCTCCTAATCGTCTTGCTCTTTCTAGTTTTTCGTTGCTGCTAGATGTGATGATGACTTTAAGTCCCAGCAGCTTTCCGAATTGCAATGCAAAAATGGAAACCCCACCAGTTCCTAAGGTCAACAAAGTCTGACCAGGGATTGGCTTTCCAAACTCAAATAAGGCACTCCAAGCCGTCAAAGCAGCAACAGGTAACGTAGAGGCTTCTACATCGGTGAGGTTTTTTGGTGCAGGAACCACCTCTGATGCCTTAACTACAAAGTATTTTTGTAAAACTCCTGGTAATGGTCCTCCTAAGGTTCTTCGATGGATTTCTCGAAAAAGCTTTCCATCATGCCAACCTTGAGTGATGATGGGAAGCACTCGATCTCCTTCTTTGAATTCTTTGACGTTATTTCCCACCTTTACGACAACCCCCAAACCATCAGAGCAAGGAACCATTGGTAAATTTAATTTCGGGTTGTATTCTCCTTTGATCATTAAAAGGTCTCGATAATTCAAAGAAACTGCTTTGATTTCTAATAACAATTCATCATCTTGTATCTCCGGAACTTCTTCCTCATAGACTTTTAAATGATTCATGCCAAAGGCTTCAAACTTCCATGCAATGTTTTTCATAATATGCCAAGTTTATTTGGGTTTCTAATATGGCATTTCAATTTTTAATCAAAATTTCGAAATAAGATTGTGATTTACGTAAAAGCGTTTTTTGTAATTTTTGCTTTATATCTAATGAAATTTTCTATCGAACATATCTCTTTTCTGTCGGGGATAGTTGGGATTTTGTTTTTGCCATTTTCTTTGTCCCTCACCCAATTTTTCTTGTATTTAGCTTCTCTTTTATTGATCATTCACTTGCTACGAAACCAAAATTTGACTATATTTTCCCCCATTCGAAAGATACTTTTTTCTTTTGGAGCTCTGTATTTATGGATTTTTTTTATTTCTTTGATCCAGAAGATTTCTTTTTTTCAGATCATTCAATCTGAGTTTAAAGACGGTTTTTTGATTCTTTTTTTTCTTTGGGCATTCTATTTCGCAAATAGTTCATTTCAAAAGCAACTCACCAAAACCATAGGTCTTGTAATCTTTGTCTTTTTTGTGATTGGATGGATGTCTTCATTTCTACCCTTTCGTTTAGCCAATCTTCCTTATCATCTAGGACATGGGTTCGAGTTTAATTCCCAATACCGAGAACAACACTTTTTATTTTCTATCCCGTTTTTGATGGATCAATGGGATTTTCCTGAACCAAAACCCTTTGGTATTTATGTTCCGGTTGGATTTACTCAGACTCACCTTTCTTTTGGAGCTCTCGTGGGAATGTCATCTTTATATGTGGTCTATATTACTCTTCTATTGTTTATCCAAAAAAACGTTAAGACAACTTCAGTGTTTTTAGGATTTTCGTTTTTGTACTTGCTTATCGTCTTCTTCACCCAAGCTCGTTCAGTTGTCGTGGGTTTGTTTTTCTTAGTTCTCTTGTTTCTAGTGATTTTTTTTAAAAATCTTCATGTTTTTCAAATCCAAATTCAAATCAAAAAACTCATGAGTACGATCTTTTTTTGGTTTATTGGATTTATTGCTTTCTTTTCTGGAATTACTTCTGTTTTGATTTTGTTCTCTGATAAAGGTCTTATTGAGATTTCTCAAAATTTGCTTCATTTTGATAGAAGACACACGGATTACCAACGTGAATTACTTTGGTTTCTTGCTTTGAGGGTTTTCTTCGAAAACCCCTTTGGAGTGGGAGCTGGTAGTTTTAAATCAGCCATTTTTGAAGAAATGCTAAAGCAGATTTCCCAAAAACCACTTCTTTGGTATCCTTTTTTTCAAACTGAAATTGTCCATGCCCATAGCGATTTTTTGCATTTTCTTGTGATTTCTGGTTTTGTTGGAGCAGCTTCGTATTGGCTTTTTTTCTTTTTTTCTTTAAAAACAAGCTTGGAATTATTTACCCACCAAAATCACGAAGTAGAAAATAACATCAAAGACATTTATTTTTCCGAGATGAACTTTAGGATTTACTTGTTTTTGCCAATTTTTTTGTTGTTTTCTGGTTTGTTTCAATGCTATTTTTTGGATGATCATACCATGCAATTTTTTTGGATATTATACGGCACATCCTTAGGTTTATCCCAGAAACACAACCACAACAAGAACCAAGAACAAGGAGAGAAAACATGATGCAAAAATTCCTAAGCTTGATTTTTGGCACAAAACATGAAAGAGATATTCGAAAACTTGTTCCTATTGTTGAAAAAATCAATTCCTTAGAACCCCAAATCAAACAACTCAGTAGCGAAGATTTTCTTCAAAAAACCCAGTATTTTCGTGAGGTTGTTCAAAAATCCCCAAACCCCGAACAAACACTGAATGAAATTCTCCCTGAGGCTTTCGCGTTAGTTCGAGAAGCGGCATGGCGAACCATCGGACAAAGACATTTCGACGTTCAGCTCATGGGTGGGATAGTTTTACACCAAGGAAAAATTGCAGAGATGAAAACAGGAGAAGGAAAAACCCTCACCGCAACCTTAGCCATTTACTTAAATGCTCTTAAAGGTAAAGGCGTTCATGTTGTAACTGTGAATGACTATTTAGCCAAGCGGGATGCCAACTGGATGAAGCCCATCTACGATTACTTAGGGATTAGTGTAGGCTACATCCAAAACCAAATGCCTTTTGAAGAACGAAAAAAGGCATATCAAATGGATGTGACTTACGGAACTAACAACGAATTTGGGTTTGATTACCTTCGAGACAACATGGCAACGGATCTTTACCATAAAGTCCAACGTGGACACCACTATGCCATCGTAGACGAGGTGGATTCTATCTTGATTGACGAAGCTCGAACCCCTTTGATTATCTCTGGTCCAACAGAAGACAACATTGGTTTGTATCAAATCATCGATAGAGCAGTTCGACAGCTCATTCAATATGAGCAAAAAGCACCACCCCCACCTCCAAGAAAGTTAGAACCAGGACAGATAGAAGAACCTCACATCATTCGGGGTTTTTACTACGATATTGACGAGAAAGCACGACTGGTGCTACTCACCGAAGAAGGAGTCAAAAAAATCGAAGAAATCTTAAGAATACAAAACCTCTTTGCACCAGAATACATCAACATGGTGGCTGCCATCAATCAGTCTTTAAAAGCTCACTTAGTTTATAAAAACGAAGTGGATTACGTAGTAAAAGATGGAGAAGTCATAATTGTTGATGAACATACGGGACGCCTCATGATTGGAAGAAGATACTCCGATGGTTTACATCAAGCCATTGAAGCCAAAGAAGGTGTTCCCATCAAGCAAGAAACCCAAACCTTAGCAACAATCACTTTCCAAAATTACTTTCGTATGTATAAAAAACTCGCAGGAATGACAGGAACCGCTGACACCGAAGCAGAAGAATTCAAAAAAATCTATAATTTAGATGTTGTGGTAATTCCCACGAATAAACCCGTGATACGAATTGATTATCCTGACAAAGTATACAAAACCGAAAAAGAAAAATTCCAAGCCATCATTAAAGATATACTAGAACGACACCAAAAAGGACAACCCATTCTCGTAGGAACGATTTCCATAGAAAAATCAGAATATCTATCCCAACTCCTAAAAAAATACAAAATCCCCCATGCTGTGTTGAACGCAAAGTATCACGAAAAAGAAGCAGAAATCATCGCAAATGCGGGAAAACCCGGAGCCGTCACCATTGCTACGAACATGGCAGGTAGAGGAACAGATATCATTCTCGGTGGTTATCCTATGTATTTAAAAGATTTGGAAAAATTAGAAGAAAAAGAAATTGCCATCAAAGAATTCAAAGAAGCTATCCATAGAAAAGAATTCGATCGAGCAAAAGAAATCATTCCTCAAATTCAGGATCCCCATTCCCAAAAAATTTCCAAGCAAATCCTAGATAGTGCTCTAAGATGGCTTCAAGATCACAACAAAGTCAAAGAAGTAGGTGGCTTACACATCATTGGAACCGAACGTCATGAATCACGTAGGATTGATAACCAACTTCGAGGACGTGCTGGAAGACAAGGAGACCCTGGTTCGAGTCGATTTTATCTTAGCTTAGAAGATCATTTGATACGACTTTTTGGGGGCGAAGGATGGAGAAACTTAATGCAGAGGATGTGGGTGGAAGAAGGACAAGAATTAGAATCACGCTTAGTGGATAAAGCCATAGCTCGAGCCCAAAAAAAAGTAGAAAACCATAACTTCGACATACGAAAACATCTTTTGGAATACGACGATGTTTTGAATCGCCAAAGAGAAATCATTTACAAAGAACGAGATAAAATCCTAGAAAACTCTTCTGTTCGAGACACGATTTATCATTTCTTAGAAGATGTCTTAGAAAAGAAAATCCTTCTTTATTGTGAACACAAGGATATTGATAATTGGGATTTAGGGTCTTTGCGGGAGACTTTGAAATTGAGCTTGGAGGTGGACATTCCCATAGATACCCAAGAATTTAAAGAAAGACTTCAAAAAGAAGACGATCCACAACTTTTTCTTTATAAAATGATTCTCAACACATGTAAAGAAAAATACGAAGAAAAAGCCAATTCCATCAACCCCCAAGATTTTCAATACATCGAAAAAAGAATCCTTTTGGATGTGATTGATGCCAAATGGAAAGAGCATCTTTATCAAATGGATCAACTTCGTGAGGGAATCTGGGCAAGTAGCTATTCTGAAAGAAATCCTTTAGTGGAATATCGTCTCAAAGGATTTGAGCTCTTTGATCAAATGATGGATAGTATCAAAGAACATATCATTGAATTTTTATTCCGTATAAAGATCGAAGGACCTGTTGTTCACGAACAAAAAGAACCCCAACGAACGATTGGAGAAGAAAAACACGAAAGCATCAGCGCCTTCGAGGAGAAAAAATCTCAGCCTTCAAAACCACAACCTCAAGAAACCATTGTGGTATCTAGTGGAGGAGCTTCTCAAAAAAGAGGATTTCGTATTCGCAAAAAGAGAAGATAAAATGAAAAATTTATCACAACATATAATAGAAGAAAAAAAAAGAAAACGTTCAGCTCTCTATATGCCTTATCTTACCTTAGGGGATCCTTCGTTCGAAGAGAGTTTTATTGTAGCAAAAGCCATGATAGATGCTGGATCCAGTCTTTTAGAATTAGGGATACCTTTTTCGGATCCAACTGCTGATGGACCTCTGATACAAAAAGCCATGGTTCGATCCATGAACCAAAAGAACTTTTCTTTGGAAAAGATTTTTGAGCTTACTCAAAAGATCCACAATTATGCACCAGAAATCCCTTTAGTTTACTTAACGTATTTCAATCCCATCTTTCAATACAAAAAATCACAAAATGCCTTTTTGGGTGAAGCTTTTTTAAAAAAAGCCTACGAATTAGGTATTCGAGCTTTGGTAATCCCAGACCTTCCCTTAGATTCACCCGAAGCCGAAGAATTACAAAAAAATATTCACTCATTAGAAATTGACATTGCCCTTATTCCAATGATAGCTCCCAATACGAAGTTCAAAAGAGCAAAGAAAATTTTAGAGAAAGGTTCAGGATTTGTGTATTACATCACCAGCTTGGGGGTCACAGGTATCCGAGAAGAATTACCTGATGATTTTATTGAAAGAATATCGCTTTTACAATCACTAACAAATCTCCCTATTTTTGCGGGTTTTGGTATCAGTAAGACAGAACAAGTTGAAAAACTCAAAAATTTATTCGATGGAATCATCGTTGGTAGTTTAAATCACAAAATCATAGAAGAACTCATTGAAAGCCAAAGGCTTGATATGTTGTACCAGCAAATCTTCCAAATCACAAAAAATTTCGTTGATCATTTATCTTTAAATGGAAATATTTAAACCACATTTAGCAGACAATAAATAAAAGGAATTAATATGAAAAGAATAGCAAAGTATTTATTCATTACATCCCTTTCTATACTTATTCTCATGCCAATTTTTCTATTTATTTTGATTGAAATCAAAAGTAGTTATCTCATAAACTATGTTCATTTCTTTCAAGATGTATATTTTACTATTGGACTTGGGCTTTTGTTTTTGGGGGTTGTTTTTTACTTTGAGCCAAAGATTTTAAAAAGGACCAAAGAAAAGAAATGGAATCTCAATGAACTCTTTTCGCTTATTGTATTTGGGATTTCTGTTTTGTTTTTTTTCTATTTGTATTTTTTAGAACCAGACAGTTGGGTTCACCAAATTAAAGCAATTTTTCCCTTGATTGATTTTGTTTCTCCTGATTTGTTTACTTTTTTGCTTTGGTGGAATTTCTTTTTAATTTTGATATCAGCATGGTTTCTGTATAGAATAGTATCTGAAAAAAAACAATTCAAAGAAATCATAGGAAGTATTCTTCTTAGTTTAGTAATTGGGTTTTTATTTGGGATTTTACTTTTGAAAGTTCCTTTTTTGCATTACTTAGAAGAAACCTTTCATTCATTAAAATACAACTGGTTAAGAAATCCAGGAAGAAGCATTCATCTCGAATCAGGGTTGCCTTATTGCCAAGCTCCCTACGATGCAACGGGGAAAAAACTCACAGTCTTTGCTCCTAACCCTCCCTTAGTTAGAGAAGACATCGAAATTTTAGGAATCACAAATGTAACGCTTGAAAAGCTACAAGGAAATTGGCCAATCGATTGGGGGATTTATGCAGAAGTTATCAACAAATTAAACAAAGCAGAAAATAATATCCTTCTTTTCGATATTAGCTTTTTGGACAATAAAGGAATTTACGGTGGTTCCCATTGCGGTGTCTTATTTGAGTGTAGACCCTTGAACAAAAATCAAATCTTAAAGAGTCAGGTGGATATTTTATCAGAAGCTCTACAAAAAAACAAAAATATTATTTTAGCTGACTATCCCATCGAAACTACAGATGAATCAAGACCTAAAATTGTCAATTACGAGAAACGTTTAGCAATTCTTAATGAAAAAGAACGTCTTACAAACATTAAAAACGGAGAATATGCCATTGTATGGGGAAAACTTCCTGTCCCACCAATAGAAAAAATTGCAATATACTTAGATGGCATGGGTTATGCAAACATTCTAAAGCCTGAAACAGGTATCAATCGTCAAGTTCCTTTAGTAGCGAGGATAGTGAACTCAGAAAGAGCTACCAGTCCTGATTATGACCCCAATAAAGATGACTATTTTTATCCTGGGATAGATTTGATTGCAGTAGCCAAGTATTATGGTATTGACATCAAAAAAGACATTGAAGTCGACTTTTTAGAGGGATATGTAAAACTTAAAAATATTCCTGAAAAAACCTTCACAAAGTTTGATTTCAAAACCTTAAAAGAAATTACTTACGACATCATGGCAAAACCCAATCCTCAAAGAGAAATTATCATTCCTATAGACCTAGCTGGACGAATGAACATCAATTTCCGCGGAGGAAGGTATTGCTTTAAATCAAGAGAAATTCTAGAAGTCACTGAATTGTCTCAAGATGATGCTAGTGCATATTACTCAAATAAAATTACCCTCATAGCCATGTATTATGCCACTGGCGTGGGAACAGCTCAAGATATTCATTTATCTCCTTATGGTGATATGGCAGGTATAGAACATCATGCTTATGCCATCAATACGATTTTGAATCAAGATTTTGCTTATACAGTGCCAGATTCTATAAATTTTTTGATTTTATTGATAGTAAGCCTTATCATGGGAACTTATCATCCCTTCGTTAAAACCACTTATAATTATATCTTATTTGTGATAATTGCACTTGCCTATAGTTTTATAACATTTTTCATTACCTTTAATCAGTTTAGTCTACTTCATATTTACCCAACTGTAATTATTCTCCAATTCACACAATTAATTGCTTTTGTCGGTTTCCGCGTCCTTACAGAAGAAGAAAACGTAAAATTCATTCGAACTACATTCTCTAAGTTTGTGTCTCAAGATGTGGTTGAAGAATTATTAAACAATCCGGATGCAATCACCTTAGGAGGTTCAAAAAGAGAAATCACAGTATTTTTCTCTGATGTTCGTGGTTTTACAACTGTTTCAGAAAGACTCACACCAGAAGATTTGGTTAATTTGATTAATGAATATTTATCAGAAATGACTGAACTGATTATAGATTACCGAGGAACGATTGATAAATACATGGGGGATGCCATTATGGCATTTTGGGGTGCACCAACACCCAACGATGATCACGCCTATTATGCATGCGTTGCTGCATTAGCTCAAGCTAAAAAGCTCAAGGAATTGCAACAACGATGGAAAGAAAGAAACATTCCAGTGCTTGATATTGGTATTGGAATCAACACGGGTCCTGCAGTTGTAGGTAATATGGGATCAAGTCGTAGAATGGATTATACGGTGATGGGAGATACTGTAAATTTGGGTTCACGATTAGAAGGAACTACAAAAACTTATGGTGTCCAAATATGTATTTCTGAATTTACTTATGAAAGAGTGAAAGATAGAGTATACGCACGAGAACTCGATTTGGTTCGGGTAAAAGGCAAATTAGAACCCGTAAGAATTTATGAACTCATGGGACTTGTAAACGAAGAAGACTTCGAAAAACTAAAAATTTCCACTAAAAAAACTTAAGATGAGGTTAAAATATGAATCCTAGTAAATATCCATATTTAAGCAAAGTCGATTATCCAGAAGACTTCAGAAACTTTTCTCTCAAAGAGTTAAATTTCCTTTGTCAGGATATACGAGAATATCTGATCGAAACAGTCTCAGAAACAGGAGGTCATTTTGCCTCAAATTTGGGGGTAGTAGAACTCACTGTGGCATTACACTATGTCTTTAACACCCCAAAAGATAAATTGATTTGGGACACTGGTCATCAAACGTATCCTCACAAAATTCTCACAGGACGAAAACATCAACTGAAAAGCGTTAGAAAATTCAAAGGAATCTCAGGTTTTCCCAAGCGGGAAGAATCAGAATATGACTTATTCAATACTGGGCATGCGGGAACATCGATTTCTCAAGTTGTAGGAGAAGCCATAGCACGTGATCTCAAGGGCGAGGACTATAAGTGTATTGCTGTTATTGGTGATGCTTCAATTGCTAGTGGCATGGCTTTTGAAGCTCTTAATCACGCTGGGCACATCCAAACCGATTGCTTAGTTATATTGAACGATAATGACATGTCCATTTCAAAGAACGTTGGTGCTTTGAACCAATACTTGAATAAAATTGTCATGTCGAATTTCTATAACAAATCCCGTGTATTGTGGTATAAGTTTCTCTATTGGCTTCCAATCATAGGACCTGCTTTGAAATTTTTTTCTGAGAAGTTTGAGCGTGCTATCAAAGACTTTTTACTTCCAGGAAGTCTTTTTGAAGATTTTGGTTTTCGATATTTTGGTCCTATCGACGGTCATAACTTGAAAGAGCTGATTGAAGCCCTCAAAAAAGTAAAAATCATGAAAGGTCCCATTCTCTTGCATGTAATCACCCAAAAAGGAAAAGGATACCAACCTGCTGAGAAAAATCCCGTAGAATTTCATAGTGTGACAAAGTTCAACCGAAATGATGGTATTCTCACAAAAGAGAACCCCAATTCTATTAGTTTTAGTAATATTGTTGGAAAAACTTTGATAGAAATTTTCAAAAAAAATCCAAGAGCTGTAGCTATCACTCCTGCTATGATTGAAGGTTCAGGCTTGAGGAAACTTCACGAAACCTTCCCTAATCGTGTTTTTGATGTGGGTATTGCTGAGCAACATTCTATTGCTTTTTCGGGAGCTCTAGCATCAGGCGGTTTAGTTCCTTATATGTGTATCTACTCTACTTTTTTGAATCGTGGCATTGATCAACTTATTCAAGACGTAGCTCTGATGAATTTACCTGTTAAACTGGTGATCGATCGTGGAGGATGTGTAGGACCTGATGGAGAGACTCATCAAGGACTTTATGACTTAGGGTATTTATATGCTATCCCCAATTTGAGATTATATGCACCAGCAACAGGAGCTGAGTTACAAGCCATATTGAAATTCGTTGAAAAAGATGAACTCGGCCCCATTGCCATTCGTTTCCCAAAAGCAGAAGAAAACATAGACAATTTATCTCAAGAAGTAGATGTATCAAATCTAACTCCAGAAATTTTATACAGCACAAATCATCCTACAAAAGTCACAGTGGCAATAGTCACTATTGGAGTAATGAGAAGTGTTGGGTTAGAACTACAACAAATCTTGAGAAAAGAAAGTTATCAATCGGTATTGATTGCCATGAGGTGGGTCAAACCCTTTGATAAAAATGCTTTAGAAAATACCATCAAAAATGCCCAATTTTTGATATTCATTGAAGATTCATACGAATTTGCCAGTGCCTCAATGGCAATCCTAGAACAACTCTCTCCTGAAGCAAAAGGCAAACACTTAAAAACCTTTGCCTTCCCATCATTACCTATAGAACATGGAACAAGAAATGAAATTTTTGATAAATATGGTATAAGTAGCAAAAATATCAGCCAATACTTGTTCGAAGTCTTTGAAAAAGAAGTAAAAAGTGCGATTTCATTTTAGGTTTTAAATTCATTTTTTAAATTAATTTATAAATTTGCTTTAAATTTTATTTATTTATCTAAAATTGAACTTATGAATTATTATTTGGATTATATCCAAAAAGCATTATCCTCTCAACAAAGGGATCAAATTGAATATTTGTTACATCACATTCTAGAAGTAGAACCAAATTATGGAAATTACCTAATGAGTGAATACTACACATATTTTCGAAAAGATTTAGAAAAGGCAAAAAAGCATCTTTTTAAGTTGATCTGGAAAAATAAAAAAGATTATCACTTAAAAATCCATTATTTGCAATTACTATTTCTCAACCAAGAATATCCAAAGGCTTTGAAGTGGTTACAAAGATATCTACCCTATCTCGACAAACAAACAAAATCCCATGTTTATTATATATTGTCTTGGATTTACTTTCTACAAAACAAACCAGAAAGAAGTATACAATGTATAAACTTTTGTTTACGAATTGCTAGTAATTATTTACCTGCAATCTATTTGAGAGAAATCATTCATCAAAAATATGGACAAAGTGAGACCGATATTTGAAAATGCTAATTTATGGAAACAAATCTTTCCTAATTACCAAATCCGAGAAAGTCAAGTTCGATTAGCAGAAGCCATTTATCAAGCAATCCAAGAAGAATCTTTTTTAGTAGCAGAAGCTGGAACAGGAACGGGAAAAACCCTTGCTTACCTTATTGCAAGTATCCTTGCTACTCAAAATGAAAAAATCTTAATCAGTACCGAAACCAAAACTCTCCAAAATCAAATCCTATACAAAGACTTACCTATAGTTGAAAAGGTTCTACAAACCAAAATCCATGCAGAAATTGCCTTTGGTTCCATGAATTATATATGTAAAAGAAGGCTTCAGGAATTTTTAAATTCTGAACAAGTATCCAAGTTTTCGGATAAAGTAGAGATTGAGGACTTTAAAGAATGGGAAAAGCAAACCCAAAGAGGGTTGATTTTTGAATATCCCAAAGAATTACCAAAAAATTTTATCGATGAAGTTGTGAGAATTCCCGATTTATGCTTAAAAAATCAATGTCCTAATTTCAATATATCATACTACTTTCTTGAAAAGAAAAAATGGGAAAAAGCCAAAATTCTCATTGTGAATCACCATCTTCTTGCTTCCCATATCATAAGTAACTTTACGTTACTTCCAAAATTCGAAATAGCAATTATCGACGAGGCTCATTCATTCCCCCAGATTTTTCGGGAACAAAGCCTTCAATGTTTGTCATCACAAGAACTAAAATCTTTTTTTAAAAAACATCAAATCCCGAACGTGGGATTGATCGATGAGTTTTTCAATGAAATCAAAAAACAAATTTTTTCGAATCACCAAAATCAAGAATTAAAAATCAGAATCAAGAATCGTATTCATCATCCTTCTTTGTTGAGCTTGCTTAATCAATTAATTGATATAAAAGGCGAATTAGAAAACAAACAAAATCACATATTAGAGTTGTTCCCAGAATCTAAAACTGAAGAGAGAAATAAAAAAGAATTGGAGTTAGAACAATCAAAAGCATACTTAAACCAGATTGAGAATATCCTGAACACCTTATATGAAGGACCGAAATACAATTACGTTCATTATTTTGAGTCTGATCCTTCGGGATTAGATGGAAGAATCTGCATTACCCCTGTTGAAGTTGGTTCTGACATTAAAGAAAAATTTCTGCAAGTATTAAATTGTGTGATCTTTACTTCCGCTACCCTTTCTGTAAATCAAAAGTTCAATTATTTCAATGAAAAAGTCGGATTAGATGATTATGCAAAAGATCAATTTAGATATAATAGCATTTTAGTTCCATCTCCTTTTGTGTATAAAAAACAAGCCTTAGTTTATATTCCCAAAAATTTAAACCCTGATTCACCTCAATATGTAGAAAACATAACTAAAGAAATTTTTCGTCACTTGGAGTTGCTACAAGGAAACATCTTAGTAATTTTTACATCAAAAAAAACCCTCAATGATGTTTATAAAAAGTTAACCATACTTGATGAATACAAGAATTATCTTCTGTCCAGAAACATAAAGATTTTCTCTCAAGAAATCTTGGGAGCTCCTATGGCATTGAAAAACTATTTGGAAAATAAAAATTCTGTTTTGTTTGGGCTTGATACTTTTCGTCAAGGAATTGATATAGCAGGCGATAAGTTGAAAGGCGTGATTTTAGTAAAACTTCCTTTCTTGGTGCCAACTGATCCTATACAAGAAGCCCAAAGTGAAATGGAAAAAGAAAAAGAACGTGATTATTTTCTTTCAGTTCAAATCCCCGAAATGATCATCAAACTAAAACAAGGGATGGGAAGGTTAATCCGAACAGAAACCGATAAAGGGATCATCTCAATTTTGGACTCAAGAATTTATCAGAAACAATACGGAAAATTCATCCTCAATGCACTATCAGACTATCACATAGTCAATGATTTTGAAGAACTTAAAAAATGCTATCAGGAAAATATATTGGTAAATTTATAATATTTTTTTATATTTTCTTTGTTTATGAGATTTATTCTAATAACAAAGATTTTCTTCAAAAAGAAAAAAATGTCATAATCAATTGGACCAAAGGGACTCTTTCTATTGAATATTCGCAAAACTTTGAGCAAACGCCAAGACAAGAACAGGAAAAAGAAGCTTACAAACAAGCATATTTTGAATTGATCCAAAACTTTCTTCAAATCCCATTTGAAGGTGAAACTCCGATCAAAGAAATTATAGCCCAAAATCCCTTCCTACAAAAAAACTTTCATTCTATTAAAGATTACATTCAAACAGAAAAAAAGAACATTTATCAAAATAGAATAGAATACCGATTAACTTTGTATTTTTATGAGTTCTTAAAAAGATATTTTTTTATACAACCCATTCTTGAAGGTGATTTTTCTCTGCCAGTAAAAAAAGAAAAAGAATTTAACAAAGTGATAATCTATGTTTCCCAAAAAGATTTTTCTCCTACGTTGATTTTCCATCTTTACTCTACCAATGGGAAAAGAATTTTGTCTTTTTTATCGAAAGAAAATTTATATTTTAAAAAAGCTGATTTTATTGTTAAGAATGATCAAATAAAGCCCTATATTGTTTATGCCAATCAGATTTATCAAAATCACATTGTATTACCCCAAGAAGAAATCCAATTTCTACTGGGAATAAAACTTTTACATCCTGATAATATTTTGGTGGTGATCTATGATGAGCCTGAATAACCAAAAGACAAAGCAAATCATCGAAAAGTTCAAAGATATAAAGATACTTGTGGTTGGAGACTTCATGTTGGATGAATACATTTTCGGGAAAGCCGAAAGGATTTCTCCCGAAGCTCCCGTTCCCATCGTTGAAGAAACTCATAGAAAACACATTCCCGGAGGTGCAGGAAATGTATTTTGTAATCTAAAATCTTTACATATAACCACCTATTGTGCTGGAACTTATGGAAAAGATTTAGAAGGTGAGATTCTACTACAAAAAATGAAAGAATTTCAGCTCCATTCAGAAGAAAACTTGCTAATACCTATTTCCAAACCTACAACGAGAAAATCAAGAATTATAGCAACTCATCAACAAATATGCAGATTAGATCGAGAAGATCGAACTCCAATATCGAAAGAAATACTTGATGAATTATTAAAAAAAATCACTTCCATTGCATCAAAAATCGATGGCATCATTATCTCTGATTACGACAAAGGGGTGATTGTTCGTGAATTGATAGAGGAGCTGGTGATTCTGGGGAAAAGGCACCAGATTCCAATTGCGGTAGATCCCCAAATAGGTCATTTTTCTTCTTATCAAGAAGTTTTCATCGTAACTCCAAATCATATCGAAGCAGGTAGATTTTTAAATAGAAAAATCTACAACGATCAAGAGATTGAGCAAGGTGGAAAGGAAATTCTAGAAAAACTAAATTGTGAGAATGTACTTATCACTCGAGGAGAAAAAGGAATGACGTTAATCACAAAATATGAAACCTATCATATTCCCTCAGTAGCAAAAGAAGTTTATGACGTAACAGGAGCAGGAGACACGGTGATTTCAGTTCTTATGGCATCTTATTGCGCAAGTAAAGATTTATTGTATTCAACATTCTTGAGTAATCATGCAGCTGGGATAGTTGTAGGAAGATTAGGAGCGGCAACCGTAAAACCCGAAGAATTGTTGATATAGAAATCATGAACTATCTCGAAAGAATCGAATCAAAATTGATCTTTCAAAGAGATCACCTGCAAGAGATTGTTTCTTCCCTCAAAAATCAAAACCAAAGGATTGTTTTTACTAATGGATGTTTTGATATTCTTCATAGAGGACATGTTTACTATTTAGCGAAAGCAAAAGAATTAGGAGACATTTTGATTATAGGTATCAATAGTGATGAATCTGTTAGACGTCTGAAAGGTCAAAATCGACCTATTAACACTTTACAAGATCGTATGTTTTTACTTGCCTCTCTTGAATTTGTGGATTATGTGACTTTTTTTTCAGAAGAAACTCCGATTGAGCTAATCAAAGTTATCCAACCCCATATACACGTAAAAGGAGGAGATTATCAAAAAGAACAACTCCCCGAAACACCCATCGTAGAACAATACGGTGGAAACGTAAAAATCATTCCATATGTAAAGGGATATTCAACAACAAACATCATCACAAGAATGAAATAAAACAAAAAGAAAACATTCAGCTTACAAGCTTAAAGATAAATTTATGCTTATTTAAATTTGAATTACAATTATAAAATAAAATTATCAATTCAAAAAAATTGAATTGACAAAAAAATCAATCCATTAGATTAAATGCATTCATTTTCAAAGGAGATTCTTTATGGATAAAAAACACATCGTTGTTGCTGGTAGTGGATTTGCTGGTTTAGAAAGTGCTTTCGTAATCAGGTATCTTTTTAGGCACAACAAAGACAAAATTAAAATCACCATTGTTTCTAATGAAGAAAATTTTCTTTTTCGTCCAAACACAATCTATATCCCTTTTGGCACTGATCCAAAAGAATTAGAAATCCCTCTAAAAGAAGTTCTTCCTAAACACAACATTGATTTTATTGTTGATCCTGTTGAAGGTGTTGAACCAAAAGAAAGTAAACTCTATACAAAAAATCATAAGATAGATTTTGATTATCTCGTAATAGCAACAGGAGCTGCAATGAGACCAGAAGAGGTTCCCGGTTTAAAAGAATATGCAAATACCATATGGACCTCACAAGATATGTTAAATTTAGGGAAATCTTTAAATCAAGCGATAGAACGTGCAAAAAACAATCAAAACACTCATATTTTGTTTTTAGTTCCGCCTAATAACAAATGTTCCGGTCCGCTTTACGAAATGGTGATGATGATCGACACTCATCTAAGAAGGGAGAAGGTTCGCAATAAAATAGAAATGACATGGACAACTTACGAAGAAAGCTATATCCAAGCTTTTGGTCCGAGATTAGATGAAGTAGTCATCCAAGAATTTATAGAAAGAAACATAAAAGGACATAAAATGTATGTAGTGAAAGAAATACTATCAAATAAAGTGATTTATCAAAATGGAGAAGAAATCCCTTATGATGTTTTGATTTCATTCCCACCTTATATTGCCAGTGTTTTTTATAAGAATCTTCCTTCTGACGATCGAGGCTTCATTGAAACCAATTTTGAAGATCGTTCTGTTAAAGGATTCAATAACATTTTTGCTCCCGGCGATGCAGGTGATTTCCCTGTTAAGCAAGCCTTCTTAGCATTTTTACAAGCTGATGCTGTTGCAAATAAAATCTTTGCTGATATTACGAATAATCCAGTTAATAACCTTTTTGATCCCGTCTCCATGTGTATAATGGAACAGTTTGACAAAGCAACCTTCGCTCAAGTTCCTTTGAAATTAACTGGTGATAAGAACAAACCTGTAGAAGTCGATCAAAGCCGAATTGATTTGTATAAAGTTGGTGTTTCTCCCATGTGGAGAGTTGGGAAGAAGTTTTTAGGATTATATTTACCTACAAGATTCCGTAATGCGGATCCATTCCACGCAGGAACTGCTTGGAAAACAATGGAAATTGGCTTACATGCTATGTCGTCTATATTAGCAGATTAATTCTTACCCTCCCCCTTATGGGGATTATTTTTTAGATAATCTCGAATTTTTTGGATAATTGAGGGAGCTTTGTATTTCATTCCCATTTCAATAGCCCAAATTGGAACAATACCTATACCAGGATCGAACTGGCTTTTGAACACCATCACAGTTTCTTCTGGATTGAGAGAAAATAAACGAACAGCTCCCCGATTGACTTTTATATCTCCACCAATTTCGTACCACTCCTTGGCATAAATTTTAGGATCAAGCTTCTCTCTGTAAATGGTCCATCGATTTTCAAAGGGCCATGGGAAATCCAGAAGCGCCTTTTTGACTAATATATTTTCACTAATTTTTTTAACTTCTTTATAGAGAAATTCTGGATAGAGTTTTTTATCATCACTATTGATGGTTCTCCAAACCACATCGATAGGAGCTCGAATGACTCCAACTACGGTTACAATTCCTAAAGATTGAGATTTCTTTTCTAAATGGGTGTAGATTTTATCTTTCCCAATCATCAAAATCAAACTTTGAAACTGAGAATATTGAATTTCTTCGTAAGAAATCCCCAGTAAAAAAGAATTCCAACAAATGAATAGAAAACTAAGAATGAATTTTATATATTTCCTCATAAACGACTTCCATTTGTTCTTTTGTTCCAATGGTGATTCTCAAAAATGCAGGAATTTGCGAAAAGTAACGAACCAAAATATTTTTTGTTAGTAATTTCTCGTATAATTTTTGAGCATTTTGATCTGGTGGACTTGTAAATACAAAATTCGTTTTTGAAGGTAGAGTAAAAAAATTCAGATCTTTTAACTTTTCTATAAACCACTCCCTCGTTTGTATGATTTCTTGAATTCTTGAATGGAAATAGTCCCATTCATTTAAAATCATTTCTCCCACTTTTTGAGTAAAAATATTGATATTGTAAGAATCTCGGATTTTATCGAATTGTTTGATCCAAACTGGATTTGCTATTAGCCAACCTAATCTCAAACCTGCTGAAGAAAAAGCCTTCGAAAATGTGCTACATGCCATCAATAAAGGATAGTCTTCTGAACCTGCCTCATACATGATGGTTTCTCCACCAAAAAATACATAAGCTTCATCTACTAACATTGGAAGCTGAGTTTCATTATACAAAAAAAGGATTTCGTTTCTACTCATGGCAATTCCAGTGGGGGCATTGGGATTGGTAATCACAAGTAATTTGGGTTGATATAATTTTGCGTGATGTATTACTAAATCCAAGTCAACTGTAAAATCTGACTTTAGAGGAACCGAAATTACGTCTACTTGGAGAGCTTCCGCTAATACAGGATATAAACTATAAGAAGGATCAAGAATCAAAATCCGATCTCCTTTTTGGAGAAACCCTCGAAATACTATAGAAAGGATTTCATCCGAACCATTCCCAATCAGTATATTTTCTTTGTTTTTTTTATAAATTTTTGCTAATTTTTCTCGAAGTATTTTTGACTCTGGATCAGGATATAAATGAAAAATGTTTTCTTTTACAAAGTCTTGAATGGCTTTGATCAAAAAATCTGGTAAAGGATAAGGGTTTTCGTTTGTATTAAGCTTGATAACTTTATAATTTAGTTGAAGACCGGGAACATAACCTTTCATTTTTTGAATATGATTTGGTATGTATTCTTTAACATCAATCATTGAACATAGTTTAATATTCTCTTAATAGTGGCAATCATTTAAAATGCTTATTCTTTTCATTCTAACCAAAGTAAATTTTTATAAATTTTTTAAATAAATTTTTTATTCTTTTCGTATAAGGAAACCACCACAACTCAAAAGGTAGATTCCAACCATCCACTAAAACCGACTGCATGTTGGTAAAAGCTCTCAAACCTTCTTTTCCATATACACGTCCCAAGCCACTTTCTTTAACACCTCCAAAAGGAAGATCAGAAATAATGTAATTTACCATCACATCATTGATACACAAAGCACCACTTTGGATAGCTCTTGTTACTCTTTTAGCACGTTGGATATCTTTGGTCCAAACTGATGCATTCAATCCATAGTTCGTTTGGTTAGCCATTTGTATGGCTTCCTCTTCGGTTCGAAAAGTTCTTATGGCTATTACAGGACCAAAAGTTTCTTCCTTCCAAACTTTCATATCATCTTTAACATCCGTCAAAATCACGGGGGAAAGAAAGAAACCTTTTTTTGGAGTCTTTATTTCTGAAGTAATTAATTTTGCTCCAGAGTTCATCGCCTCTTGGATATGTTCAGAAACAATTTGATATTGTTTTTCAAAAGCCATGGAACCCATACTTACATCTTCATGAGGCATCCCTTGTTTGATTTGAGAAAGTTCTTTTTTAAGGATTTCTATGAACTTTTCGTATATGGTTTCTTGAACTATTACTCTTTCAACAGCAATGCAAGTTTGACCAGAGTTAGAAAACCCACCCCATATTGCTGCTTTGGCTGCTCTCTTTAGGTTAGCATCTTCAAAAATGATCATAGGGTCCTTGCCACCTAACTCCAAAATCACTGGTTTTAGCATTTTCCCACAAATTTCTGCAATTTTTCGCCCAGTGGCTGTTGACCCCGTAAAGCAAATCAAATCCGTATGAGGAGACTCCACTAAATAAGAACCGGTTCTTCCATCACCAGTGACAACAAAAATGGCATTTTCGGGTATGCCAGCTTTGATGGCTATTTCTCTTAGCTTGAGGGATGTGTTAGGTGTGACTTCTGATGGCTTGATGATTACGGTATTTCCTGCCATCAATGCTTGAACTAAAGGTCCTGCCGTTAAAATGAATGGATAATTCCATGGACTAATAATCCCTACTACCCCTTTAGGAATGAAAGAAACATAAGCCTTTTTGTGAAAGAATATCCCTGTTGAACGTTTTTCATCTTTTAGAAATTTCGGACCTTTTTTGATGACATAATTCAAATGTTCTAAAACAGTAAAAACCTCGACTACACCGTCCATTTCGGTTTTTCCTGTCTCTTCGCAGATGGTTTTTACTAATTCATCCATGTCTTTTGTGATTTGTTTTTGAAGTCGCTTTAAGAATTCAGCTCTTTCGCTCAAAGAATACTTGCTCCAAATAGAAAAGTATTCTTTTGCTTTGATTATAATCGTTTCGACTTCTTCTTTGTTCATGATGGGAAGTCGATTGATTTCTTCTCCTGTTGCCGGGTTGATATTGATGATTTCATTATTTTGTATGATAACGCTCATTTTTTCTCACCAAAATTGATTTTAAAATCAATATAAAGATTTTTGGAATAAAGTAAAGTAAAAAGAATTTCAAAAGGATTATGCCATTTTTTTTCTTTGTAAGTAGCTAAGGATGATATTCATTTCTTCTTTGAGATACACCTTAGAAAGAGAAAAATATAGAAGGATACTTCCGCCAATAGCGAGAACCAAAACCCATAGCGAGACCCAGCGACTGGGGATTTCTTCTGGAGCTTTTAGGGTTTCATGATCTAGCTGATTCAACTGGAAAAGAAAATCAACATCAAAACGATTTTCTTGAAACGGAAAAGGAAACCAGAATAAAACAACACTCAAAAACAAAAACATTAGAATCATCAAAATGGCTTGTTTTTTCAAAAAGTCTTTGAGGAGGTCAAAAGGCAATTTTATGGCTTTAAATCGCAGAAAATAAATTAGCAAAATAAAATTCAAAAGAGAGCTCAAGGAAGTGCTCAAAGCCAAACCACCATGTTGTAAAAACGGTATCAAAAGTAAGTTCAAAATCAAGTTCGAAACAACCACAAAAAGTAAAATCCGAATGGGAGTTTTTGTATCTTGATATGCATAATAAACCGAAGTCAATATTTTATTCGCACTATAAAAAGGAATCCCCAATGAATAAAACTGTAAGGTCCACAAAGTAATGAAAGTAGAACCTAAATCCCAAAGTCCACCAGAGAACAAAAAATGAACAATCCAAGGACCCATCAAAAAAAGTCCTAAGGAGGCGGGAATGGTCAAGAAGAAAGAAAACCTCAAAGCAAAAATCACTTCTTGTCCTATTTTCTCGAGGGATACGTCCTTACGAATAAACAAAGCAATCGTAGGTAAAATCGTAGTAGATATGGCAACCCCAATCAAACCAGTGGGTAATTGAATCAAACGATGGGCGAACCTCAAAGCTGGGATAGCCCCTTCAATCGAAACCAAATAGCTTGCTAAAAAAATATCTATGAGTTGATTTAACTGAAAAATGCTTGCTCCCAAAATCGCAGGCACCACCAATCGAAGCAAATCCTTTATGACGGGTTCATTCCCAAAATCCTTTGTAAAAAAGAACTTAGGACTCCATTGATACTTATGAACAAAATAAACATGCATTCCTAAAACAAAGACAGCTCCTACTACTACCATCACCCCCAAAAGAATCAAAACCTTATCTTTCGGGAAAAAATAAAAATGCGATAAAACCCCTACAAGAAGTAAAGTAATAATAAAATCAATATTAAGTAGGATTGGCGACAAAGTTGGGACCACATATTTTTGATGGGTATTCAGAACCCCCGCATAAACGGAAGAAAGGCTAATAAAAAAAATAAAAGGAAACACTATTTGAGAAACCAAAATCAAAAGTTCGATCTCCTCTTTGGGCTTGCCTACATAGTAAGGCAACACAATCGGAAAAAGAAAAATCCCAAAAAGCACCACGAACCCAACGAATATCCCAACTACCACCACGATTATCCCAAAATCTCGTTTTGCTTTCTCTTCAGATTCTTTTAGCGAAGAAGAATACAAGGGAACAAAGGATTGAGAAAGAACTCCTTCTGCCAATAAGTTTCTTAGCATGTTGGGAAACATATAGGCTATTTCCCAGTAAGTAGAATAAATTCCCGTTCCAAAGGATCTTGCTAACAAATGATCTCGAATTAGCCCCAATATCCGAGAAATGAAAGTCAAAAAAGTCAGTTTTACAGAAGCTTTAGCACTAGAACTCACAAAGGTTCAAAAAATTTTACCTCACCTTTTGGTAAAACCATAAACTCGGACTTACATTTGGGACAAAGGTGTTTTCCTTCTTGATAGACTCGTAGTAATTGACCACAGTTTTGACACCGAATTATGATATAACCATCAATTCTTTTGATTTCTTTTTTCGGAGGGGTTTCGGTTTTGGGGGTTTCGCCTTGTACTTTGGGTTCTTCTTTATTGGTTTTCTGTAGTTCTTTGAATTCTTTTTGCAGGTCTGTTTTTACATTGGATTCAAGTTTTTCTACTTTTTCTACTTTGACTGATTGGATTGCTTGTTTGACTTCTTGTAGTTCGTTTTTAATCGAAGTGAGGGTTTCGTCGAAGTTCTTCTGATTTTCCTTGAGTTGGTTTAACTGAATTTGGAATTCCCGAAAATGAAATTCATTGTAGGATTTGATTTCTTGGATTTTACTGTTTATGTGATTGATCAATTCTTTTTGTTGGTTTGGTGATTCTTGTTTGTCCAAACGTTGAGTGATTTTCTGAAGCTGATCTTTGATATTGTGAATGTTTTCTTTTAAACCTTCGAGCTGTTTTATGGACTCTTCCTGCCTTTTTGTAAATTCATTTAAGATTTTGACTTCAACGTAATGATCTTCTTGTTGCTTGTTGGTCTCTTGAGATTTTGGGTTTGATGGGGAATTCGAAGTTTCTTCTTGTATGGCTATGGCATTGGTGAGATTGGTCTTTAAATCCTCAATTTTTTGAAAAATCTCATCCCAATGTTTTTCTTCAATGTTGAAGGTTTGAGTTTTTGTGGTTTGTAGTTGCGATACGATATATTCTTTCGCTTCTTCGTAGCTACCAACCAGTTTAATATAAGGCAGTAGCTGTAAAAATCTCAGGAGTAGATAAACTTCCTCTTTGGGTTGTATCCCTACAATGGTTCCATTTTTTTTTTTGAAATACTTAATGCTCTCAACAAAAACCTTAATGCCTTCTCCTGAGATAGAATTTAAATTCGTCAAATCCAAAATCAAAAAATCTTTATTTTCCGGTAGATGAAAGATGCTTTTTTTAAAAGACAAGGCATTGCCATTTCGTAGATCCCCTTTAAGAGTCAAAAACGCCACTCGATTTGCGAGAATATCTTGAATGGTTTGATTTCCCATAGTTCTCCTACTCTAAGGGTACTGCATCCATTATATTTTCGTTTATTGTTGGAAATTTTTCTTCTTTTTTTTCTTTTTCTATTTTTAGTTTTTGGGCTTCTTCAAAAGGAATGACTTTAGAGCTCATACTGACTTCTTTTTTTTCTTTTTCTAAATCTTTGTCAGTATCGATGTCTTCTACTTTAATGGGTTCTAATGGCAATTCCTCTTCTTCGTAAGTTGGTTCTTTTTTGGCTTGATTTTGTTTTGTATCATCATCTGTGGGCTTAGGTACCATTTTCAAAATAAAAAAAGTTATCATACTCAATAAAACTATGACAAAAATCCCCAAAAAGATCATAAAGTTTTTCAACAATTCCCCGAACCAGTAAGATGTTACTTTTTGTATCCCTTGATTTTGTATCAAAATATGCAACGTTGCTTTGGGTAATACTTCATCCGGTGGATAAACAGAGGTAATGATGTGATATTCATTTGCCAAAAGTTCAGGAAGATGCTTTTTTAAACTATTTTCAACTATCTTTCTGACTGGAACAAAAAAGAGTATCTTTTCGTAAAGAGCGAATTCTTCGGGTAATTCCAACTTTGCAAAGCCCGTGATTTTGAGCTCTACGGGATTACCCTGAAAGCGAACTTCATCCCATCGAAAGGTTTCTTTTTCGTATTTCGGCTGAAAGGACTTCGCAACTTTGACAATATTATTATGGGCTATTAGATTTCCTTGATTATCCAACAAGAAGATTTCTTTAATTCTAAAAGGATCATCCCTTTGATTGCTGTACTCAATTACTTTTGCCATCACATTACTAAGAGAAATAAAGTTATCATAGTAAAAACTCTCCCCACTCATGGTATCCAAAGCAATAGCGATTTCATAAGCCCTTTGTTTGGTTTGCTCTTGGATTTCAGCAATAAATCCTTTCCCATTTTGGTATATAAAATAAACCGGAAGAAGAACTCCCAATAGAAGAAACAAAATCACGACAATACCAATAACCAAAAACAAAAGAAACTTTTTCATAATTATTTGTATTATCGGAAAGTCAAAACCTATCAAGAGAAATTCTATTGATTTTTTTCTAATGCTCAAAAAATTGAGAGCGAATGCATTTCATAAATAAATACGCATCCATTCCTTCTGGTATAGAATATTTCTCTCTAAAAAAAACCAAGATTTTCAATCAATACAAAAAAAAGGCCCAAGAATGGCTTGAAAGTCAAGGCTTCATTGAATTTATTCCTCCCTTGTTTGATTTTATTGACCTTTTTTTAATCAATACCAATTCTTTTCTAAATGGAAAATCTTTTTACGCAGAAAAGCTTTTTGAAGTCAAAGACTCAAATGGTGAACTCCTTTCCCTTCGCTCAGACATTACTGTAATGGCAATGAAGTCGTTTTTATTTCAAACCCAGATGATAGAAAAAATTCAGTATTATTACATACAACCAGTATATAGAGATTTCAGCAAGGGAGCAGGTTTCCATCGAGAAATTTATCAAATAGGCGTAGAATGGATAGGAAATTACGAACATCGAGTGGAGAAATTATACCAAACCTCAAAAGAACTTTTGAAAATCTTTCCTTTTCAGTTCACTTTTGTTGTGGGTAATTCTTTATTCATGAAGCATTTTCTCGAGCTCTATCCCAAGGAGGCTCTACTAGAAATCCTAACTGCATTTTACTTCAAAGACAAATATAAATTAAAAGAAATCATTAAAAAACATGACATTTCTCGTAAGCTTGCAGATTATCTCTTGGAAATTCCTTTTCTTGTAGGAAAAAAAGAAGTCCTTAAAGAATGGAAACGAATCTTATCCCAAAAGCCCGAACTTCTCGAAATTGTTAAAAATACCATCCATGAGCTTTCAGAGAATGATACTAATGAAATTCTTTTTGATTTTAGCTTGGTGCGAGAGTTTGATTATTATACAGGTTTTATCATAGAAGCCTATTGCCAAAATACAAATAAAAAAATTCTCTCTGGAGGTATTTATGATCACTTTTCCCTTCAGCTTTCGCATCATAAGGTTCCGGCATGTGGTTTTGCCATTAATTTTTCTGAGTTAATTAATTCCATAGAGGTGATTGAATGAGTGTAACTATTGTTTTGGGTGCTCAATGGGGCGATGAAGGAAAAGCCAAGATCATTGATTATTTGAGCGAAAAAATTGATATCATAGCGCGTTATCAAGGCGGAGCTAACGCGGGTCATACTGTTGTTGTTAACAACAAAAAATTTATCTTTCATCTGATTCCCAGCGGCATGCTTTATCCAAATACCATCTGTGTATTAGGCAATGGAGTTGTAATTGATCCACAAGCCTTTCTGGAAGAACTCGAGAGTCTAAAAAAAGAAAACATCTCCTATGAAAACCGAATCTTTATCTCTGATGCCTCCCACATCGTATTGCCTTTTCATAAAATCATTGATTCCCACAGAGAAACAATGGCAGATAACCGAAAAATTGGCACCACCAAACGTGGCATCGGAATCACTTATGCAGACAAGATGCTAAGAATCGGAATTCGCATTGGGGATCTTTATTACAATTTAGAGGAACGGCTCAAATATTTCGTCGAGATAAAAAACAAAGAACTTGAACAAATCTATCACTTATCCAAAATCCCATTCGAGACAATTTACGAAGAACTCGTTGATTTCGCAGAAAAGATACGACCCATGGTAATTCACACTCCCACGTTTTTTGAAGATGCCCTAAAAAAAGGAAAAACCGTTCTTTTAGAAGGAGCTCAAGGAACTGCCTTAGACATCGATCATGGAACCTATCCCTACGTAACATCCAGCAATACCACAGTAGGGGGAGCTCTAACAGGAACAGGAATTTCCTATCGTTATATAGAAAATGTTTATGGTATTTGTAAAGCTTATGTGACAAGAGTAGGAGAAGGTCCTTTCCCAACGGAACAAAATAACGAAATGGGGGAACTTCTTCGAAAATACGGCAATGAATACGGTGCTACCACAGGAAGACCTCGTAGATGCGGCTGGTTCGATGTGGAGCTTGTAAAGCACGCTGGACGAATCAATGGACTCACAGGACTGGTTTTGACCAAGATTGACGTTTTATCCCATTTTGATACAATTCCCGTTGCTGTAGGATATGAAGTGAATCAAAAACCTATGCCCTATTTCCCCAGCTTTGGATTAGAAAATTGTAAACCCATATATGAATACCTTCCAGGTTGGAAAACGGATATCTCTCACATCAGCAGTTGGAAAGAGCTTCCCAAAAACTGCAAAAACTATATCGAAAAACTACAAGAATGGACTCAAATTCCCATCAAATTCATTTCCATTGGTCCGAACCGAAACCAAACCATTGAATTATAAAATCCTTGCATTGAAATAAACAAATAAAAACCATGCTATTATGAATACTTTGTTTATATTTCTCCAAGCCCAAGAAGCCTATATTAAGCTCAAAAATATCCCAAGCGATACTCCCTTTCATCCTGTAATTGTTCATTTTCCTATTGTATTGACTTTGCTTTTGCCATTTTTTATTTTAGCTATACTTATCCTTGTGAAAAAAAATGTCTTCGGGGATAAGTCCCAGCTCCTTTGGAACTTCATCATAATTCTGCAAGTTATCAACTTGATCTTTCTTTATTTTTCACTTTATTCAGGAGATATTGAGAATGAACTTCTTCAACATAGTCCTTACTTAAAGCAAACGATTGAACAACACGAAGTCTTTGCCGAAAGTTTGTTTGTGTTTTCTATTTTTCTTTTAGCAATAATTTTTCTTGGACACAGCAAAATTGGATTTCACTTCTTAATGAGAATCTTATCCCTCGTGATGTCTTTTATAGCAGTGGGACTGGTCTTGATTACAGGATACTTAGGTGGAAAAATTGTTTATGAATTAGATGCACCCTACTTTCGAAAGGTCCTGATAGAAGAATATCATTCGCAGTTCAAAACCAACGAATCAACAAAAGAAAAACAGGAGAATATACCTCATAAAGAAGATTCACATGATAAACATGAAAAGCACGAAAAGCATGAAAAAAAAGATAAAGATTAAATAGAATAATCAGGCTTTTTAACTTTTTTCCAAACGATCTTTTCGTTGCAAATCAGATAGAGATGCGAATTTCCACTTCGATAGAATAACAAATCCAATTTTCTTTCTCGAAAGATGTTAGGACGAGAAAACCAAATTTTTCTGGTTCTCTCTATATCTTCTATATTTTCTAAACTCTGTGGGGAATGATACAAATCACATGTTTCTTCTCGAGGAAAACGAAAAGAGACCAATTCATAATCCGAGAAAAAACTATGTTTCTTCTTTCGATAATACACTTCGACTTCATAAATATCGTTCACTACACGAATCTCATGAATTCTGCCATTCTCTTTGCTTGTTTTTGGAGTTATGATTTCTTTGACTAAATACGGAATTTGCTTTAAAACCAAATACTGGGATACAATCCCTAAATCTAATTTTTTTAGTTCTTCGAGGGGAACGGTTTCAGTTTGTTCTTTTGAGGATACAATCAAAAACACTTTAGTGTTGATTTTGACTTTTGTTCCAGGTGCTGGATATTGATACAAAACTATATTGTCGGATTTATCTTCGGTATAAACATAAAGTATCTTTGCTACTTCCAATTGATAAACATCTTCATCATAAGGGATTGTGGATAAAACTTCCATAGCATTATTCAAAGTAAGTTCTTCTACATGAGGCATAGTTAGCAAAGCTTCATAAGAATTCACTACTAAAACCAATTTATCTTTGGGTTTGATGTTTTCCCCTGGCATGATGTTTTGTTGTAGGATGATTCCTTCTGGCTTTTCTTGAATGTAAACCTTTCTTAATTCCACATTGAGCTGGTACTTCGAGACTTCGTTGTGAACATCAATATAATACTTCCCTACCAAACTTGGCATGATGTAGCTTTCAATAGAAAACATCTTAAAAAACAAAATCAAATAAACCACTACAAAAAACAAAAGAAACAACACCAAATACAACACTAAGTATTGTTTGATAAAGTTTTTGAGTATTTCTTTCATATAAATTTTTCTCCTTCTTGGATGAATTTTCCATTCACGAAATCATGGGCATTAAGAATTTTTTTATTAGGATATTGTAATTCCAATATTTCTATCCATCCATCACTTGTCTTCACAAAAATTCGATTCTTTTTTTGATACTTCAAAAAAACAATTTTTCCTTCTTCGTCATGAGAATGGGGTTCTAAAAGTCTTTGGATTTCTGGTTCCATCTTCCATCGAGAACGATAAATCTTTATGGGAAAGATTTCTTGAGAATCATGCTTTTTTAGTGTTGTATGGGCGATTGGGTTTGGATTGAGAGCTCGAATCAAATTATGGATTTCTTGAGAAGATTTCTTCCAATCAATTCGACTTACTTCATCTGTGATTTTATAACAATAAGTTGCTAAGCTTGGATCCTGCTTTCTGGATTTAAGAAGATAGCGTTCCAAATCTCCTAAAACCTCCAAAACCAATTCAATCCCCAATGGAAGGACCCTTTGTAAGAGTTCGCCCGTGGTTTCTTCTTCTTGGATTTCGAAAGCCACTTGAGCTACAATATCCCCCTCATCCATTTTTTCTGAAACCTTTTGTAAGGTCCATCCACTTTTTGTATAACCTTTCATGATGGCAGTTTGTAAAGGCGAAGCTCCACGAAGATCCGGCAACAAAGAACCATGGAGATTCAAAATCCCATATTTGGGGATCTCTAAAAGTTCTTTTGGTAAAATCTTTCCATAAGAGAATACAATCCCAATATCATATTTGTTGGAGAAAAATTCTTCTAAAAATTCTGGGTCCTTGAGTTTTTGAGGTCGAAGTAATTTCCATCCTTGTTCTAATGCTAATTCTGAAACCGGAGAAGGTTTCCACTTTCGACTTCGGTCGGATATAGAATCAGGATTTGAAATCACACAAACGATTCGATGGTGTTTTGATAATTCCCAAAGCAGAGCTCGAGAATAATCAGGTGTTCCAAAATAACAAACATCCACATTGCCAAATTTTTTTCTTTTCGACGATAGAAAACCGAAAAAGGTAGAAACATGTCCAACATCATTTTGATTATCGTAAGCTTTTTATTAGGAATTCTATTTCGAAGATGGAGTGAATCTTCTTATTCGAAGAAATCCCAAATCACATTCCCCATAGAAACCCCAAAGGTTTTGAATGCCTTTATTATTTATATTTCCCTTCCTTCATTGATACTATATCATATTCATGAGGTTCCATTTCAGTTTTCTTTGATTGCTTTGATTTTTATGCCTTGGATTGTTTTCGCTTTTGGTATTTTGACCATGAATACTTTTGCGAAACTTTTTCGTTGGGATAAACCTACAACTGGTGGACTTATCTTAACTTCTGGCTTGGGGAATACTTCTTTCGTAGGACTTCCCATGATCGAAGCTTTTTACGGAAAGGAATTTCTTGGTTATGGGCTCATCGCCGATCAAGGAGGAACATTCTTCATGCTATCTACTTTGGGACTATGGATTGCTATGAAGTATACCCCCATTCATACAGAACATCAAACCCAAGACTTCATAAGCATCACCAAACGGATTTTGTTTTTCCCACCGTTTTTTGTGTTGATGATTACTTTGATTTTACGTCCCTTCCCTTATCCTGATTGGTTGAAAAATGTACTTCTTCAACTCGGTAGTACCCTGCCACCTTTGGCATTATTTTCCGTTGGATTTCAGCTAAAACTAAGCGAAATCAAAAACGATGGAATCTATCTAATCTTTGGGCTTCTCTATAAACTTCTGATAGCTCCCATTTTGATTGTGATTTTGTATGCCCCACTTGATATTTCCAAAGAAGTCTATCACATTGCGATTTTTGAAGCAGCTATGGGTCCCATGATTACGGGAGGTATCGTTGCTATTTCTTATCAACTCCGTCCGTCTTTAGTAGCTCTAATGCTCGCATTAGGAATTCCTTTGTCATTTTTTACAGCACCAATTTTTTGGTATTTTTTTCATTGATTAGTCTTTTCCCATGAGTTCTGCGTAGGTTTGATAAACTACTCCATTTCGTTTGTAATAGATTTTGTATTTTTTCTTTAGTTCGGCTTGGGAGAGAAACTCCATTAAATCATAAATCGATTGTAGTTTTTTATCTTCAATTTGGATGATGATGTCCCCTTCTTTGATTCCTGATTTTTGGATGGGAGCTCCTTCTACGAAACCACCCACCTCTATTCCTTCTCCATTGAAATAATTTTTTGGAATGATTCCTAAACGAACTCGATATTGATGTCTTCTTGTGTCTGATTCATCCTTTGCCTTTTGAAAAGTAGGTGTAGTCTCTAAGTTTACTAAATTCAAAATTAGCTCTTTTGCTAAATTAACGATGAGCCCCATTTTTTCGTAGTTAATTTTTTGAAAGTCATCTGTGGGCTTATGATAGTCTTCATGAATCCCAGTGAAAAAATACAAGATAGAAATATTCTTTTTATAAAATGAGGTATGATCACTTGGTCCTATTCCACCTTTCAGATATACTACTTTGAGGGGATTTTTTTGTGTAAAGTTTTCTATGGTTTTCTCAAGCCAGTTCTGCCAAATCGTATCGCCTGTATCTTTTCCCTGAATTTGTAGAGAATCACGATATCGTCCAACCATATCAAAATTAAACATAGCCACTGTCTTTTTGGGAAGGTAGTTTGAATTCACAAATTTATCTGAACCAATCAATCCCCACTCTTCCCCATCAAAGTGAATAAAAACCAAATTCCAATCTTCAGGAATGATCTTAGGATTTTCTTCATATTCTTTTGAGAAATACTCTGCCAATTCCAAAACGGCTACATTTCCAGAAGCATTGTCATCAGCACCATTGTAAATTTCATTCATTGGTCCCATCGAAAACTGAGGCACACCAAAACCCAAATGATCATAATGAGCTCCAATGATGATGATTTTTTGATTCTCTTGTAGGGGCTTGAGGGAAGCAGCAATATTTTTCCCCAAAAGGGTTTCTTTATCAAAACGAACACTTACTTCAATTTCAGAATGGGTAGTAATCTTTCGCATCATTTCGCTATATTTTTTTTCATCCAAGAATACAGAAAAAGCAGACCCTTTTTTTGTAAAGAAGGCATGCTCCAATCGGAAGGGATCTCCCTCCTCTTTAAGAAAGATCACTCCTTTAAAGCCCAATCTTTGGATGTTGCTGTATTTGTGTTCAAAAGACATGAGTTTTTGTGCTTCGTTCGAGAATTTTTGTTTCACTTCTTCCGGAGCATATCGTTTGCAAATCACGATATATTCATTGGTTTTGGTGATGTTTTTTTCTCTAATTGCACGACTCAAATCAAAGTTTTCTTCGATACAATAATCACCGTAAATAATCTTCCCTTCATAAGAACCATTAGCCCCCAAAGGCATAGGTTCTACTTCAAGCACACAATCATCACAACCTTTGATTTTTATATAACTATTTTGAACCTTTTGATACCTACCTGGAAAAGAAAATTCCATTGTGTATTTCCCATCAAAAATGGGATAGATTGCTAAAGCTTGGTATTTTGAAACCAACCATGTTTGTAAATCTGCCATTTCTTTGCTTCCAGGATAACGTCCTTTTTTAGAATCATCCGAAAAAAGACGTAAATACATCTGCATGTCGTTAAGGGAGATTTCTTTTGTAGTAAAATAGCGAAACTGCTGGTCGGAAACTAAAGTAAAGATTACAAGAATCCCATAAACAAAAACGAAAAGAATTATTATGCTTTTTTTAATATCTCTCATTCTATATAAAGTAAATGACACCAGATTCTTGAGACAATCTTTTTTACCAAACTAGCTAACGCCATAGATCAAAAAATCTACTTGCTACTTTAAAAGCTTTAGGAAAATCAAACTTTACAAACTTTATATGGAGGTGATATGAAGCTCATTAGTTATTCCTTCAATCATGGAGATAGTATTCCAGAAAAATATGCCTTTTGCGTGCCCTCAGAAAAAGAAAAAGTAGTTTTTGGAAAAAATGTAAGTCCCCATCTAAAGTGGATAGATTTCCCAAAAGAGACAAAGTCCTTTGTAGTTTTGTGTATTGATAAAGATGTTCCCTCAAAGGCAGATGATGTTAACCAAGAAGGAAAAGTCATTCCTATTTCGTTAAAGAGGGTTGACTTTTTCCATTGGATATTGATTGATATTCCTCCTTCCATCACGGAGCTCCCCGAAGGTGCTGACTCTGATGCCGTAGTAACAAAAGGCAAGAGGGAGCAAAAAACTTCTTTTGGTATTCGCGGTATCAATGACTATACAAACTTTTTTGGCAACCATGCTGAGTTGGGTGGTGATTATTATGGTTATGATGGTCCTTGCCCACCTTGGAATGATGAGTTGATACATCATTATTATTTTAAAGTTTATGCATTGGATGTTCCTTCTTTGAATTTGAGTGGAAGGTTCTTTGGAAATGATGTCCTCAACGCAATGGAAGGTCATGTGCTTGATTATTCCGAAATCATGGGAACTTACACATTGAATCCAAAGTTTCTAAAGAAATAACTAAGTCTTTGTAATTAAGTAAGAAATTACGGTTTTATGTTTGAATTCATATTCTTCTAAATGTTCAAAAAAATATTGCCTTAACAAATGAAGTATCTCTATATCGGTCGTATAGTAAAAAATCCTTTTGTATTTGACTTCGAAATCAAGCTGTTCTTTTTCGTAGCGATTGAGTCTTTTGATCAACTTCTTGATAAAAATCAATTTTAAAAACTGAGGGAATTCGTAGCTTTTGATTTGATTGATACTGGGTTTTACCCAGTATTCTTTCCACGGAATTTGCCAAAACAAATTTTCTTCTAAAACATGAGAAAGTTTATGAAAGAGAATTTCTTGGATTTTTGGATTTTTAAGCAAAGTTATAAAATACATTTTTCTTCCACGGATTTTATGTTGAAGAATACCTTCTTGTAATTTTCCAATGGGAAACAAATTCCATTCAGTATTTTGTATTTCCTTAACCGAAAAAACAGGAAAATCCGATATTGACGGAATGTAATACTCCAAAAGATCAAAGCGAGGTTTTTCGAAATTCTGCAAAAAAAAATTCAATACCACCAAAACGTCCACTGCCCCACCAACCCTCCCCAACGAAGGATGAACCACCCTCCAAACATTGTTCTTGTTGTATATCAGGGTATCAAAATCAAACAAAACCAAAAGCTCTGAGTCCTTTATCATACAAACCGTCGATAATTTTGTCTTTTCAGTTAATTACAACCAAGAATTCTGATTTCTATCATGAATCAATTTTTGATTGTTGGCTTAGGAAACCCAGGCATTCAATACAAACTCACAAGGCACAACGCAGGATTTATTTTCTTAGACATGTGGATAAACGAGCTCTTCCCTCATGCCGTATGGAAAGAAAAATACCTTGGACACTACTTTGAGGCAAATCTTCATGAGGCCCAAATCCAATTCCTAAAACCCCAAACCTATATGAACTTATCTGGCAATGCCGTCTGTAAATGTATCAAAGAAGAAAACCTTCCTTTGGATAGAGTGCTGGTGCTTCATGATGAGATTGAACTTCCTTTTCGAGAAGTTCGATGGAAGGAAGGCGGCGGACACAGAGGACACAACGGTTTAAGGGACATCATCCAAAAATGTGGTGATAAATTTAATCGTATTCGGATTGGTGTTGGAAGACCTCATGATCCAAGTATTTCCGTTGCTGATTATTTACTATCTCCCTTCACTACAGACGAACAAAAGGATTTCCCAATCATCTATCAAAAAGTAAAGGAATTATTAGAAAAATTTATAAAAAAAATCAGCATTTCTTCAATGTAATTTTTTCTCACAATAAAAATAAAAAGAAGGAGCTCTTTTGAAGTTTATCTTTGGATTGAGCCGAAATAAAACTTCATCAACCAATGAGGTTTCTTTGATCCAATCACTACAATCATAAGGTATGTTAGCTTTTTCTAAATTCCATTCGTTTTTTAGTTCTTCATTATTCGTTAAAAATACTACGTGAGTTTTCGGAGAGATTTTTACTAATTCAGAAAGGGTCTGATTTGAATTTTTTATTTCTATAAACTCAATATCTTTTTGGAAAGCGAAGAAATGAGTTAAGTAGAGATTTCGAACGAAAGTAGCGTCTTTATAATAAATTCTCGCTGATGGGAATTGATCTGATATTTTTGCAATAGGAACAAATGACCCAACTTGATTATTGTTTGTTATCACGATGAATAGAAGTACTCCGTGTAGAATACCAAAAAAAGGAAAGTAAATTTTATTCACCCAAACGTCATCTTGATATAGATACAGAAGATGAGAAAGTAAAATCAAGAACAAAGGAATAATAGGTGCCATGAAACGTTCTTCTTGATGAGGAATCAGACTATGTATGAATAAAAAAACAAAAAAAAGAAATAAAATCACTTCGTGTTCTTTCGTGAGGATTAATAGTTTTTCTTTGCTTCTCAAAAATAACAAGGACAAAGGAAATAAGCTGAGCCCCAAAAACAAAACCACATAAGTATGATACCCTGTTCTTCCGTAAACTTCACTTACATTTTGATTTACTACAAGATAATTTAGAAGTGTAGATAAAGGGTATCGTCCGAAAAGAATGTCTATCAGAGCTTGAAGTCCCACCAAAAGAAGCCCCATACTAATGAAGTACAAAACTTTATCTTTTCCTCGAAAGAGAAACCAATAAACCAAATAGCTTATATAAAGAATTCCATTTTGATAACGAAAAAACGAAGAAAATCCCAAAACAAAAATACCGAGCAAAAAAAGAAACTTATTTTTCTTATGAAAGATTTCTATCATTCCCAAACCAGCCATAAAAAAAACAATAGAAAAAAACTCACCGAAAGCTTTTGTAGATATATAGACCAACAAGAAGTGGAAATTATATATAACCAAAGTTAAAGAAATCAAACTATGATCTGCTGTTTTGCTTTTTAGATACAAATACAAACCCAAATTAGAAAATAAAAAAAAGACTCCTAAACTAAAATGCATAAATTTCAATAAAGAAACTTTCTCTTGTATCCCTATCATCATACCGAGATCAAAGACCTTCGACAATATCCAAACAAAAAGGGGAGATCGGTAATTCGGAATTTGCTCAGGGATACCCAAAGCCATTGCATAAGCAGGGATAACATTATGGTTGTAATCATCAATAGCAAAAGGACCAAAGGAATTTTCTACTAACAAAGCTCTAATAAAAATTCCCAAGACAATAACGAACAAAATTATCTTCTTTAATTCCTGTTTCCCTAAAAAAGAAAGAAAAGGTTTGAGCATCTTAAATTTTACGAAAAAAACAGAAAAACCTACGTCAACTGATTTGTAGTTTGGATTGAATATGCAATTTAGGGCTTTTTATAATAAGAAATAAAAGGGTTTTCGTTTCCTTGGATTCTTGCTTTTAGTTTATTTAGCTTGATTTCTGTTTCGGAAGGAGGATCAAGAAGATTCCACTCAGAAAAGAGTTTTTTCTCCTCGTTTGTTAATGGAATGCCATAAAACCAAGACATATATAGATATGCTCTCGCAATATCACCACGAATTGACTCCATTGGTTCAGCAACATCATAAATTGTATCCACTTCAAAATCACATTCACCATATTCTCTTTTTTCGCCATGTATCAATCCAAATCGAAAGTTTTTTCGATCATTGTTGAGTTCAAAGATTTCTGGAACCAAATTATGGACATCCCCTTCCATGATATTAAAACAAGGATCGATTTCATTGCAGCATTTTCGTCCGCGAAAGGGTTTACCTTTGTCTTTATCAAAGCACAAGCGCTCCTTCCAACAAGGAAGTTTTCCACCAATCCTCGATGCTGGCATAACATGCTCCCAATTGATGAAAACCTTAGCCTTGGGAGATTTTTTTCTATATCCACAACTTGAAGGATCAGGATAAAGTTTATTCGACAGAGGATCCCAAAAAATTTTACACTGACAATAAAACGAATAAGGATAATGGTTGATGTATAGAATTCTTAATTTCTTTTTCATCTCTCGAAAGTTTTGCTCATTGGGATCCTTTAGTTCACAGCCTTTTCCGTAGTTTTGTTTTAAGTCATATTTTTCTAAAACAAAGCGTTGAAAAAAAAGAATTTCATCTGTATCTGGATAAATCGGATACAATGCCCATAAAATCGCAAAAAGAAACACAATTTTAACTTTCTTTGGATTGAGAAATAGCATATCGTTTTTCATATGCTTTTAGGATTTGTTCGTAAAGTTCTTTCTGCTCTTTATTTTTGAACTCTATGATCTTTGCACCAATATACAAGATGCCATTATCATCTCGAACGCTGGAGCGAATTTCAGAGTATATGCTAATAGGATTGTGACCTTTAAAAACAATATCACAAGAAAAACCGGACTGTCTTAAAAGGTAGTTTATGAGCTTTAAGTGTTTTATTTTTGTTCGAAAACCGTTTCGAGAGATATTCAATACTTCTTCTTTTTCTTGAATAGGTATGGTGTTGATTTGTTGTAATCGACTTATCAGCTCCTGATTCCAAGACTTGATTTTTTCTACATCATCCCAAGTTAGTTCTTTTTGCTTGCTACGAATTTGTATATAACCTATGGGTATGTAATTTCGATCATGAGTTTGGTAATAAAAAGGAGCTACGATTTCACTTTTCACTTGCTCCTTTCGATAACGATAAATTACTTCGTTTAATTCCGAATGAAAGATTTCTTTTAAATTCAGAACCTCTTGATGCTCCAAAGAGAAAGAGTTGTTATTGTTAGTATTGGGAATAAAAATGATTTTTCCTGTTTTTTTTACCAAATCCAAAAGGTAATCATAGTTTTCAAACGACTCTACTTTAACAAAATCATATAATTGTTTGATTTGGTTTTCCAATTCCGAAAAACCAATTTTGATGGTCGTGGGAATAACCTTTGTATTTGAGTCAATGATATGCTTACTTGCCAAAAAATTGGTTAAATAAATTTCATTATTTTTAATAGGGATACGAACATTTTCTCTTTCTGTAAGGGAAATTCCGATGGCTTTGATATTGATTTCATAAAACCCTTTTTCAGCATAAGGAGATAAAACTTCAAAATGTATCTCTACGTATCTACCCAAAACTTTATAAGCAATGTATTCTTTTTCTTTGTCTAAAACAACCTCAGAATGGAGTTTAAATGAATTAGGTAAAATCTCTAAGATTTTTAATTCAGGTGGTTGATCTAAAACTCTAAGAAAAATATTTTTATTCAGTAAATGTTTTTCTATGATAAGTTGAATTTTTTTTGGATTACGAAACCATTCTAATTTTCTATCAGACTTGATTGCCATTTAGCTATAATGATGCAATGCTAATAGGGAATCCACATAATCTTCGAGGTAAAAAATTTCCATAGGAAGTGCCAATCGTTTGCATTTGCAAGAAACATATTCTAAATTGAAGGAATTTTCATTTTCTAAGAATAAAAAGTTCGGTAGTATCCCTCTCAAACCCCTCAAATACTCAATAACTTCATCCTGAGCCATATCCGGACCTATGATGATCAAACAATAATCATTGGAAATTTTTGTCAACGTTGATGATATGTCTATATGAAGGTTTTTTGTCAAAAGAATTTCTCTTAAAATCTGGATGATGTCATAATCGTTGGAAACAATAAGTACCTTATTATGGCACTGCATTTTTTACCCTCATAGATTTTATAGAAATAAAAAACAAGAGTTTTGCCAAAAAACATATAAACGAAATCCTTTCTTTTTTCTACTCTTTTTTTATGATAAATTTGATATTATATTCTTCTCTAATGAACTATATAAATTGCGAGTTGATTTTGAATCAAATCAAAAATTTCTTCTTTTTTACTCGAGTTTGACATAAAAATTCGTTTTTTTGTCTTAAAAGAGGGAGTTTCACCTAATTGATGGAAAACATCAAGTGATTTTTTAATGTTCTCATTAGAATGTAGAAGTTCTTCTTTTGATAAATACCAAAAGACCGGAGAGCGTATTTGTTTTAAGAATTCTTCTCTGAATACAAATTTATACAACTTGTATTTTATACAACGATCAGGGTTTATGACCTGACAAATCCTTGGTTCAAAAACTTTCCAAATCCAAGGTAATTCTTGATAAAAACTGCCATTGATGATAAGGACTTCAACCTCTGGGAAAAAACCTGCAACGAAAAAACCATAATGGTGGAAGTCATTTTCTGTATAGAGAATAACTCTTTTTTTTTGTTTTACCAAAAAATCCGAAATCCAATACAAAAAGTCTAAGTTTTTTTTAAAATCTTTTGACCAAATCTCACTTCGAAAATAAATCACACAGGGAAAATCTGGGAACTCAGAAGAAAAAGAAAATACCATCAAACAATAATCAGAATCTTGATGAATTCGAAAGACAGGCAAACTCTCTAAAGAAAAGTCTTGAATTACTTCACTGAGGTGATGATATACTCTTTCTTTTGGCTTAAAATAGTGAATGGGGAAAAAGTTTATATACAACAAAAAAAAACCGAGAGCTATCAATAGAATTCGATTTACAAAAAACATGATGGTTCGAAATTTTTTTTATGAATAGGGAGCATCAAGAGAATTTCAAAAAAATCATACAGATACACAACTACGAAAAACAAGTCTATCGATTCTCTTTTTTTGGAAGAGAAAACTTAGAGTCAACCCCCATCTTGAGTAAAGAAACTGAAATCCCTGTTTTTAAGGACGCTGAAGGAAAAATCACAGCAAAAAAGAAATCTTTTTTGTTTATGTATGATCCTCCTACAAGAAACATTCGAATCGATATTGAAAATAAAACCCTTTTAATGGGGATAATCAAAAATGAAGAAGAACAATTTCTTCAATTTTCGCTATATGACGAAGTAAATATTTACGGAATGGGGGCTATCAACGGAAATTACATCCACAAAAATGGAAGATACATTTTAAGAAACATCGATACAATGTTTTATTTACTCAAGAATCAACCTTATGCATCTTTTCCTGTTCTTTTTTTTCGTAGAAAGTTTTCCCAAAAGCATTTTGCGGTTTTATTCTACACACCATATCCTTTAGAAATTGTCATCAATTCTCAACAGCATCATCCTATAAAATACGAGATCTTAGTTTCCTACTACCACAAACGAGAAACAGAAATCATAGACTTTTTGATTCTGATTGGAACACCTGAAGAAATCCTCACGAACATGATGAAGCTCTTGGGTCAGCCATTCTTGCCACCCATATGGGCATTAGGGTATCATCAATCTCGATGGTCCTACAAAACCCAAAAGAAGGTTCTCGAAGTTGCCCAAGAAGCTCAAAAACATGAGGTTCCCTTAGATGCCATTTATTTAGATATCCATCATATGGATCGATATCGAGTGTTTACATGGAATAAAAAACGCTTCCCTGATCCAAAAACTATGATCGAGACTTTAAAACAAAAAGGAATCAGGCTTGTTGCCATCACTAATCCCGGAATTGCCATTGATCCTCAAAATCCATTATATCAAGAAAGCACAAAAAATGATTATTTCTGTAAATCAGAACAATCTTATTATCAAGCAAAGCTATGGGCTGGGAATGTTCACCTGGTGGATTTTACTGACGAGAAAGCAAGAGAATGGTGGAAACAACGACTCAAAGATCATTTAGAACTCGGGATGGCAGGCATTTGGAATGATATGAACGAACCTGTCCTGAAATTAGGTACTACGATTGAACCATTAAAAGAATCCCTTTCCCATAAACTTGGATCCCACTTGCGATACCGAAATCAATACGCAAACTTCGAGGCAGAAACGACATTCAAGGCTTTCGAAGAACATAACCCCGAAAATCGTCCTTTTATTTTGACTAGATCAGGAACTATAGGAATTCACAAATGGGCTTTTTTGTGGACTGGAGACAACCACACTTCCTGGGAACATCTCAGAGAAAACTTATACATGGTGATGAATCTTACTTTGTCAGGGGTTTATTATGTTGGAGCTGATATTGGAGGGTTTGGAGCTCCACGAAAAGGAGTCCTTTCAATCTTTAAATTCTTTCGAAATCCTGAACTTTTTGAACGCTGGGTGGAATTAGGCTCTTTGCTTCCTTTTTTTCGAAATCACACGGTTTTATTTTCTTATTCCCAAGAACCGTGGAAGTTTCCGAACGCAACACTACAACGAGTCAAAAAGCACATTCGAAGAAGATACCAGCTCTTGTTTTATCTATACTATCTTTTTTATGAAGCCCACCAAAAAGGAAAACCTATCGTAAGACCTATTTTTTACGAACATGGAGAACTTTCAGAAGAAGACGAAAACCTAAAAAACCAATTTTTCTTGGGAAATAATCTTTTAGCATGTCCAGTTTTGTTACCAAGTATATCAAATATCAATGTTTATTTGCCTCCTGGCAATTGGTTTGAGTTTGAAAGTGCTAAGATCTACCACGGAAATCGTTGGTTAAATTTCCCCGTTCAGAGAGGATATTATCCCTTGTTCATTCGAGCTGGAAGTGCCATTCCGATGGCTATACCCAGAAAAAATACCGAAGAAACTCTACAAAGCAATTTGATTTTTGAAATCTATCCTGATGCTAAAATCGAAGGTTTTGTTTACATAGATGACGGAATTTCCAATCAATACAAATCTAAGCACTTTTTAGCAAAGATTGAGGGAAAAAGAGAAAATAACAACAACATCCTACTGAAATACGAAATCTTGAACTCCACACATCAACCTCAAGGTGAAGTTCTCAAGCTGCGCTTGCCTCTCTCTTATACGACCATGATCTACAACAAAAAGAAAAAGAGCTGTGTTGTCCGACATTTAGAGAACGAAGATCGCAATTTCTCTGTTTCGGAATTCGAATTACCTCTTTTGGAAAACTGGGAAGCTCAATTTGTAATTTGAGCTTTTTTTAATGGCAAGAATTTATAATGTTTTGTTCGCTTTTATGAGAATTTTGATTTGATATTTGAGGACCATGGAAATATAAGTTTGAGTATAATTTTCCATGTTTCGAAAATTTAAACAATGTTTTGTACATTTTAGAAACTTTATAAAAAAAATTTATAAATTTATATCTTGTTTATATTCATGTATTAAGTTTTCTTTAGAAATCACACCTCCCATAAGAAGGATGTCGGAAGGTTGTATCGTTTCGTGAGGATAAAAAACGGCACTTTGTCCGGGAGTTACCGCAGGGATAGGTGTTTCTAACTCTACCTTGAGCTTATGTCCTTTAGGTTTTCCATTCCAAGAAATGGTTTCATCAAACCCCAAGTATCGAACATAAGCTCTTTGAGGGCTACTTCGATAACGAATTTGAACCCTGCAAAGTAGTTCTTTTTCGCTAAAACTCTTAGAAAACTCACGTTCAGAGTAATAAAGAAAATTCACTTGTTCTACTTCAAAGGAGCGAAAATAGAGCTCCCTTCTTGAGCCCAAAATGACATCTCCGTTTTCTAAGATATCTATCACATATAATGGTTCTTTCCAAGAAATACCTAAACCTTTCCTTTGCCCGATGGTGAAGTGTTCTTTTCCTTTGTGCTTTCCTAAAATCCGTCCGTGAACATCACGAAAAAACCCAGGAGTCCATTCAATACCCTGCTTTTCTAAAAATTTTCGATAGTCATTTTCTGGTATGAAGCAGATTTCTTGAGATTCTGATTTTTGTGCAACCGGTAATCGGTATTTTTTTGCAATCTCTCGAACTTCACTTTTGGTAAAATTCCCCAGAGGAAAGATCGTGTGCTTCAGTGAGTCTTGGGAAACACCATATAGATAATAAGCCTGATTCTTATTTTTATCTACGGCATCTTGTATGGTAAAACGCCCATGAGGTGTTTGATAGACTTTTGCATAGTGCCCTGTTGCTATGTAGGAAATCCCCAAGGATTTGGCTTTTTCCCAAAGAGCTCCAAACTTAACAAAAGAATTGCAATCTACACAAGGATTCGGTGTCCTTGCTTTTTGATAGTCCAATACAAATCGATCTATCACTTTTTCTTTGAAGACTTTTTCCATTTTGATGACATAGAAGGGAATACCTAAAATCATACCGACTTCTTTTGCATCGTAAACATCTTTAGGAGTGCAACATGACTTTTTGTGCGAATGACAAGTTTCTTCTTCATATTCCCAAACTCGTAAATTCACACCAATCACATCAAAACCTAATTCCTTCAAAAGTAAGGCAGAAACAGCACTATCAACCCCACCCGACATAGCAACTATAACCTTCGAACCTTTCTCTGGTAGTGGGATGTCCTGAAACTTATTGATGGGAAATGTGCTTATCATATCTTGGTAAAGAAAATCCAATTATGAGATTTCGTCATTTCAAATTCTTATTTCTCTTTTTCGCATTCGCATCAAATGTATTTGGAAATCAACTCTCATATATTGATTTCAAGGCAAGCTCGAGCTTTCTTTCCCCCAACCAAGATGGTTATAATGATGAAGTTCTTTTTTACGTGATCTTACATCAAAACCTTCCCATCAAAGTAAAAGATTGGGAAATAAAAATCTACAATCCTGAAAGTCAAATCGTGTTTATCCACCAGCCTGAGGATCGACAAAAACTTCAAAAAGAACACGTAATTGTATGGAATGGGAAAGACGAAAAAGGTCAAATTCAAAAAGAAGGACGATACGAAGTAGTCTTATCTGTCTTTTATGATTATGGAAACATACGAAAGGATTTTGTAATCCCCATAGAAATCCTCACACCAAACGAAGAAATCCAATGGGAGTTACGTCAAACATATATTTTCCGTTTGTGGGATGAAAAAAACAAAGAATTCTTACCACCAAAGAATACTGCCGAGATTTATTTTCATCAAACTTCTTTCAGAGAAATCAGGGGCTTTTTGCTTAATCACAATCATCAAATTTATTACGAAAACATGAGCCCAAAAAACAATTTTATTACATGGAACGGAGAAAGAAAAAAGCAAGTTTCGGATTTTTCTGTTTATCTAATGGGACTCAATTATACTACCAAAGAAAAGCAACAATACCAAGAAATTTTGCATGGGATTTTAGTTTTGCCTTTTGAACCTGAGCTTTTGCTAAGAATTTCTCCTATGTTTCTCAATTCGAATGGTTATGGCTATGTTCGACAAGAATACCGAAAGTTCGAAATCTTAATTTACACCCAAAAACAATGGAAACCCTATCAAGCTAAAGCTGTCTCATCAAACTACCATCAAATCTATTGCCTAAAAGAAAAACTTTTCAAAACCAAATGGGAATTTTTTAGGGATGGAAAAGAAGAACTCTCAGAACAAGGAATAGAAAGACTCCTTCAAACCCTACCCAAAAATCAATATTGTCAGATCATTTTCTTTCGTGAAGCTCACCAAATTTTTGATTTCGAAAAACTGCATTCAATCCCAGTGATTGCAAATCTCCTTCTTTTCATTGATGATACGGCACCTATTGTTTCAGTTGAACTTAAATCTTCGAAATTCAGACCCAATCCATATTATCCCGATTTCTATCAGAGCTTTCAAATAACGATAAAAGAGAACACTTTTCTTCAAGAAGTTAATCTTTCTTTGTATCTACTTGCAAAACAAGAAAAAGTCTTTTTAAAATCATGGAAGCTCCCAGCAAAACAACTCATCAAAAAACAAGACTTCTGGGAAAAAGAAATCTTTTGGTTCGGTGATAATATTTTGAACCTGCCTTTAGAAAGTTTCGAAAACTTTCTTCTGGAGGTAGAAGTCATCGACATTACCCAACAAAAAACTAAAATAACAAAAACTTTCACAACAGATTTATATTTTCGAAAACACCAGCAAACTTATCTTTCGAAAATCCCATTATCTAACTTGGATCCAACAAGAAACAAAGAAACCATCAAAAACTACCTAAGCCAATACGCTAAAAACATCCAAGAAGAATTCCAAAGTTCACAAAAAAAGTATTTCTATATTTACGTTCATTCTGATGCTTATGGGGAAGAGGAAGAAAACCTCAAAGAAACTGAAGAAATTGCCAAGATGCTATACCTGCTTTTGAAAAAAGAAATTCCCTATAAACAAATCTTTTTTCGTGGTTGGGGAGAGATTCGACCAGACTACCAAGAAAAAACCTTATTTTCCTCCTACAGAAATGAGCGAATTGAATTGATCTTTACCAATGAGCTTTATCCAGAAGAACAAGTTAACTTTTAGTTTTTTATTTCTAATATTTCTAAACTCAGTGTGGTTATACGCCAACGAGTGGGAAGAGCTGAAAAACTCCCTTTTGCATTCTTTTTTCAAAGACTCACAACTTGATTGCGAAATCGAATATAAAATCCAAAATCAGAGTAAAAAACGAAATTGTGTGTTAGAACTAAAAGTAAAAAAAATCATTGTAAGAGAAGTAGCCCGAAATTCTTTCCTTGAAATTCGCCCTTACGGTCAATCAAGTATTCTTTTATATATTAAAAATTCAGAATTCAATATTGAAAAAAATTTTCAACTTACAAAAGACAGAACCTTTTCTCACAAAAAAAGGCTTATCTATTATTACCAAGATGAAGGGAGAAAGAAATTTCTGCAGATGGATATTGAAAAACATTACATCATTTTGATTTTGGAATTTGGCAAATTTATCATCAAAACAAAATCTTAAGAAAGGCACAATCTTTCTTTTAACTACATCCCGTAGTAGCTCCACAACTTACGCACTTAAGACAATTGCCATTTCGAACTAATGTGAACTGACCACATTCAGGGCAAGGATCCCCTTCATAGCCTTGCATTTTTGCTAATGTGCTTAAAGTGAGTTTTCTTTCGAACTCTAGATTGGTTTGCGAGCGAGTTTCTACGGATCTTTGTTTGGTTTCGATTGGTTTTGATACTATCCAAGAAGGTAAATCCCGTTCTGGTTGCTGTGGTGGAGATGTTTTTACTTCTATTTTGTGTTTATAAACAGCATCGGGTGAGATTGATTCTGGTTCAACGTGAGCCAAATCATAACGTCCCAAATACGTAATAGCTAATTCTCTAAAAATATAGTCTATTACAGAAGTTGCCATTTTGATGTGCGGATTCCCTTGAACGACTCCATTTGGTTCAAACTTCGTGAAAATAAAAGCATCAACATACTCTTCTAACGGAACACCATATTGCAAACCCAACGATACTGCTATGGCAAATGAGTTCATCAATGATCGGAAAGCTGCTCCTTCTTTGTGCATATCTAAGAAGATTTCCCCTAACCTTCCGTCTTCGTATTCACCTGTTCGAAGATAAATTTTGTGTCCACCTACAATCGCTTTTTGGGTATATCCTGTCCTTCTTGAGGGAAGTCTTTGACGTTTAGACACAATCCTTTCCATTCTTTGAGCTACTTTTTCTACTTTCTCTGCTGTTGATGTTGTTTCTTGATATTCTTTGATAAAGTTTTCATCTTCAAGAACGATACTCAACGGTTGAGATAATTTGCTTCCATCACGATAGAGAGCGATTGCCTTTAATCCCATCCTCCATGAAAACTCATACACTTCTTTTACATCATCAATGGTAGCATCTGAGGGAAGATTTACAGTTTTCGAAATGGCACCCGAAACAAAGGGTTGAACAGATGCCATCATGAGCACGTGGGCTTTCCATGACAAATACCGTTTACCGTATTTACCATTACGATTTGCACAATCAAAAACAGGATAATGTTCTTCTTTTAAGTGTGGTGCTCCCTCAATAGTCCCTGTTCCTGTGACGTAGTCATTTGCATGTCGAATTTCTTCTTCCGTAAATCCCAAGTGCTTGAGAAGATCGAAATTTGTAGGGAGCTCAGAAGGTTTTCTTCGAGTGAGTCTTTCGATTAGTTCATCTCCTAAAGTAAACCGATTGAAAATAAAACGAATATCATAGGCAGTGGGTATTAACGATTCAATTTTCTGTATGGTTTCTTCATCGAATCCCTTTTGTCTCAGAGTCTGATGGTTGATGTATGGTGCATTTCGTAGAGTTCCATGACCGATGGTGTACTTCACAATATCTTCGATTTGTTCATTCGAATACCCTAAAACCCGCAAAGCATGTGGCACAGATTGATTGATAATCTTGAAGTATCCGCCACCAGAAAGTTTCTTGTATTTAACTAACGCAAAATCCGGTTCAATCCCTGTGGTATCACAATCCATCACAAGACCAATCGTTCCAGTAGGAGCAATCGCTGTAAACTGAGCATTCCGATAACCATACTTCTCTCCTAACTCCAAGGATCTGTCTGCTTCTTCTTTTGCTGCTTTGAGAAGATTTTCTGGAACATACTCAGGATTTAGTCCTAATGGTGTGATACTTAATCCTTCGTATTCCTCAGGCTGAGCATTATATACAGCTCTACGATGATTCCTCATCACTCGTAGAAAATGTTGTTTGTTTTCTTCATACCGTTTGAAAGCCCCAAGTTCTTTTGCCATCTCAGCGCTCGTTGCTGCTGCCGTATGATGCATGATTGCCGTTATTGCACCTATGATAGATCGACCTTTCTCTGAATCATAAGGTATCCCCATTTGCATTAGAAGAGCTCCAACATTTGCATAACCCAATCCAATGGTTCGATACTCATAAGAACGCAAAGCAATCTCTTTTGAAGGAAATTGCGCCATTGTGACAGAAATTTCCAAGGTGATTGTCCAAAGCCTGACTACATACCGAAACGAAATATCATCAAATTCATTGATTTTTCGATCTAAAAACTTAATCAAATTGATGGATGCCAAGTTACAAGCAGTATCATCCAAAAACATGTACTCTGAACACGGATTAGAAGCAGTAATTTCCCCACCCGCAGGACATGTATGCCACTCATTAATCGTAGTATGATACTGAATTCCAGGGTCTGCACAACTCCATGCTGCGTAGGCAATTTTGTCCCAAAGATCTCGTGCGGAAACTTTCTTGTGAGGTTTTGGAGAACGTCTTTCCGCTTTTGCCTTATCTAACTCTGTTCTCCAATAAAGATTCCATTCTCTTCCTTGAAAAACTGCATTCATGAATTCATTTGTAACTCTCACAGAATTATTTGAATTCTGCCCTGAAACTGTGTTATAGGCTTCTGACTCCCAGTCTGTATTGAACTCTTCAAAATCATGAATAGATCTTCCTTGCTTTGCTAAATCAATCAGCTTCATGATAAAAGAATCAGGAACATGAGACCTTTTTGCTTCAAAAACAGCTTTCTTTAAAGCTTGGTTTTTATTGTAATCAAATTTGATTTCTTTGTTGGGTTCTGACTGGATTGCATCCCAAATTGTTTTGATGTGTTGTTTTACGATTCTTGATCCAACCACTAAATCCAAAACTTTGTATTCTTCTTTGACTTTCCAATCGATGAAGGCTTCTATGTCAGGATGATCTACATCAAGAATGACCATTTTGGCTGCTCTTCTTGTAGTTCCGCCCGATTTGATGGCACCCGCAGAACGATCACCGATCTTCAAAAAACTCATCAGTCCTGAGCTCTTTCCACCACCTGATAGAGGTTCACCTTCTCCTCTGATAGAGGAAAAATTCGTTCCTGTTCCAGAACCATATTTGAACAGCCTTGCTTCTTTTATCCATAAATCCATGATTCCACCTTCGTTTACAAGATCATCTTTTACAGACTGAATAAAACATGCATGGGGTTGAGGACGCACATAGGCATAATTCGAACGCTGTATGGTCTCGGTTTCTGGATCCACAAAATAATGACCTTGACTTCTTCCTTCAATCCCATAAGCCCAGAAAAGCCCAGTATTAAACCACTGAGGTGAATTCGGGGCTCCAATCTGATTTGCTAAAATATAAAGCATTTCTTCGTAATATGCTAATGCATCTTCTTCTGTTGTGAAGTATTTATATTTCCATCCCCAGTAGGTCCATGTTCCTGCCATTCGATGAAATACTTGTTTTGCTGAAAACTCACCTTTAAACTGTTCTTCCTTAGGTAAATGTGATAGTTTTTCATAATCTGGGACCCTACGTTGCAACCATCTGGGGACGTTTTCTTCTTCTATGGGTTTTGTATATTTGGGAACTCCTGCCTTTCGGAAATACTTTTGAGCAAGGATATCAACGGCAACTTGAGACCAATGTTCGGGAACTTCCACATTTTCCATCGAAAAAACCACGGTTCCATCAGGATTTACAATCTTCGAACTTCGAACCTCCCATTCAAATAAATCCCACACTCGACTTTCCCACGGCATGTTTTCATTGAAGAAGGCTTCACTTTGGATTGAGTTAGTGTAAAAACGATTGATTTTCATTTTTCACTCCTTTTGATGAAAAGCATAACAAATGTTTACTAAATTATAATTAGTGTATATCGATTGTTTTGTAAACCAATTTTCAACTATAATCAAACTATCGAATTTATTTTTTAGAATTTTTACAAAGAAAATGGATTTCGTTTCTTTTTTGGACTTGAGGATACTTAATCTTAGGATTTTCTTGACTTGACTAAAGCTTAGAATTTAATTAATCTCTATGTTTTATATTATTGTGTATTTGGGAGTTGGGATTTACTTTCTTTTGATGTCTTTTGGAATATTGCACAAAAACTATATGAAGACATGGAGCAAACGTAGGATTTTGGCACTAAGAATTATGGCAGTAGGATTTTTAGTGTTGGGTGGTTATTATGCTTGGTTTTACTACTTCATGTCAACTCCCGAAGGAAAAGCCATACAAGAACTCCAAAAACAACTCCACAGAGAATACATCAAATCCCTTAGTAATCCACAATAAAAAAATGAAAAGTTTTCTACAAAGCAAAATCCTACTGATTAAAAACAAGTTCAACGAATACTATACTCCATCCCAAAGAAAGCTCCTGTTTTTCGCTGGGGTTGTTTTTTTGAACTTAGCTTTTTTTTTGTATCTATCCGATAGCAATCCTTGGAAGTTCTTATCTCCCCATCGAATCTATCCTGTTTCTTTGTGGAATCAACCTGAAGAAATCACCTACTATAGCTATCGTAAAGACGACTTTGCTTTATTGTCTCTCAAAACAGAGGTAGTTCTAACATCTCAGATTGAAAACGATGTTTTGTTTTTAGCCCAATTGGTCCAACAGCCAAAGTTTTTCTTGCGTGGAAATCTCCAAGAAACCGAAGAAACCTTTTATTTTCCAAATTTTAGCTTAGGAATTTTGCATGTTCATCGAGACGATCAGAGGCTATTCATTTACTTTGATATAAACAAACTCAAAAAATATCCCTATCAGAAAAAAATGAAAGAAGACGAACTCATGGATTTATTAACGAAATACCAAAAAGCTTTTTTGATGACCATCTTTGATCATTATCCCGATATCCAATCGATTTATTGGATAGAAGAAGGAAGAAGTAAACTTTTCCGCCGATAAGGTTTATTTTTTCTTAGGAATGAAAAAGATAGAAGCCGAATTCACACAATAACGAAGTCCTGTGGGTTTTGGACCATCAGGAAAAACATGTCCCAAATGACCACCACAACGAGAACACAAAATTTCCATCCGAAACATCCCATAGGATGTATCAAGTGCTTCTCGAATTCTTGGGGGTTCGTTTTCTTTTTGGATGGGAGCAAAAAACGATGGCCATCCACTCCCCGAAGGATACTTTGTTTCTGACAAAAACAAAGGAAGCCCACACCCAGAACAAACATACACACCTTCTTCTTTGTTGAGATAGTATTTTCCAGTAAAAGCTCGTTCCGTTCCCTTTTCTCGTAAGATGTAGAACTGCCATTCTGTGAGCAGTTCTTTCCATTGATCTTCCTCTAGCTTGAGTTGTTCTCCGTTATAAACAAAATCCTTGAGTTCTTCGTAATTCCCTTTAATGAAGAATTCTTGTTGAAGAAGTTTTGGGTTCACTTCTTCTCTCTGTTTAGGTGGATAAAACAGCATACATATAAAATAATACAGTTTTATTTTTAATCCATTATCAATCTAAGGCATAGACGGCTTGAGGAAGAGTCTTTATGATATTCAAATATTCATCGACCATGCTGGCAATTATGTCTTTTGCCGGTTGAATGTCTTTGATCAAAGAAATCCCTTGACCTGCTGACCAAATATCCCTCCAACGCTTGTATTCTTTTTCGATTTCTTCTTCTGTAGGGTTTTTGCCTACAATTGTTGCTGGCTTGGTAATTTTTGCCTTTTCTAAACTTTTTTTTAACCAGTTTGCTGGAATCCCACTTACCTCATCAGTATACACCAATTCTTCTGCTGTGGATTCTAAGATCATTTGTTTGTATTCTTCGCTTGCTTTGGATTCTGGAGTTGCAATGAAGCGAGTCCCCACATAAACGGCATCAGCTCCCAACGCCAATGCCGCTGCCATTTGCCTTCCCGTAGTGATGGCACCAGCAGCAACCACAGGTAATCCCGTTTCTTCTTTCAACTGAGGTATCAACACAAAAGGAGAGATGGTTCCCCCATGACCACCAGCACCCCAACAAACAGCAATCAAAGCATCAGCTCCTGCTTTTGCCACTAATTGTGCATGACGTAACGTAGTAACATCACAAAAAACCTTTGCCCCTACGGATTTTGCTTCATTCACAATGCTTCTCGGTGAACCCAAACTGGTAATGATTAGTTCTACTTTGTATTCCAAGCATACATCAAATTGCTTTCTCCAATAGGGATTGTGATCTTTATGTAAAATAATGTTTACTCCAATTGGTTTTTTGGTTCGAGAACGAATTTCTTCCAACCCATGTTTTAGGTCTTCAATGGTTCGATAATTCAAAGCAGGAAAGCATCCAATCCCTCCCGCTTCAGAAACCGAAACCACCAGATCAGGATATGAAACCAAAAACATCGGAGCTCCAATAATGGGATAATCAATTCGAAGCATCTCTGTAATTTTCGTTGGAATTTTCATCGTATTTTCTCAATGATTCAAGAATTTGGACATGTCCTATTTTAAGAAATTGATTTTAAAGTCAATATGAATCTCTCAAAGATCACGTATCTACAAACTTTGATACAAAAAAAGCAAATGATACTTTACTTTTTGTTGTATTTGATTTCTTATTTTGGGTTGGGTTCGTATTTTGTTTCCTTGAGCCCTTATTTCATCGAGAGGTTTCAAGAACAAGCGAAATACTTGTTTTTCGCAGGTCAAGTGGGTTATCCTATAGGTTATTTCTTTACCGGTTGGTTATCGGATAAAACCAAAAAATTAAGATTATGGGGTTGGATATTTGCGGCTTTACTTGTGCCATCACAGTATCTCCTTTTTTTGCCATCGTTGGATTTTGAAGTAGTTTTGTTTTTTTCTTTTCTTGTTCGGTTTTTGTTTGCTGCTTTGATTCAAATCACTCAGATAGCAACCTTGGAAACCCTTTCTTATAAAGGTTTTTCTATCAGTAGAGCTGGCGGAACATTTGGCTTTTTCTTGATGCAAATTACCATGTTTTTATTAGAAAGTTTTGTTTTCTTACCAACAAATCTACAGACCTCACAAACCTCGAGAGGAGGACAAATCGGCGCCTGGCTTCATATTCTTACGTTCGTTTTGATTTTGATTACTTTACCCGAAAATCGAAAATCCAACAATCCTTATTATTTCAAAGAAGTTTTTTATATCACTTTTAGATACCAGTACTGGATTTTTTTTGTTTTGTCGTTTTTTTATTATTTCTCTTACCAAATGATAGATTTCTATTTGGGTGCATATTTTTATCAATTAGGTGGAATGAAATTTGTCTATGGGGGCTGGATTTTAGGGGTCATTTTAGAAATTCCCTTTTTTCCTTTGACTCAACGCTTGATTTATCGCTATGGATTGAATTTTTTATTTTTGATTTCTTTATTTAGTGGCATAATACGTTTTCTTTTGCTTTTACTTCATAACACTTATTATGGAGGAAATTGGATTTTATTTTCTCAGCTACTCCATGGCATTCACTTTACCGGATACATGGCAGGAGTCATTTACTTCTTCCACAAAAAGTATCCCGAAGAATACAACGGCACCGCCTTTGGGCTTTTCATGGTGGCATCCCTATCCATGGGAGCTATCGTTGGAAACTTTACCTATGGATTTCTTTTGAGCCATTTTGATTATTCCACTCTATTCCTACTTTCTTTGTTGAATCATGGTCTTTTGTTCTTAATTTTTTTGTTTAATAAACAAATTGACAAAGAGTAATCTCAGAAATTAAAAGGATTCCCGAAAAAATGAAGTGGTTAAAAGCGAATGCTTTTAAAATTCTTTTGGGAAGTTTGTTTGTTCTTTTGATCTTCCTATACAATTTCATAGTTTCTGCGTTTTTTCTCAACCGATTTTTGAAGCCTTACCTTGCTGAACTTTTCCCTGATGCGGTGATTGAATATCACGTTAACAAAGTTGGGCTTTTTACGGGTATTGACGTGGATAACCTAAAGATTTTTGATAAAATCACAAACACTTCATTTATTGAAGTGAAAAAAATCAAGATTGATTATTTTCTTTTGGGAATTCTGATTGGAGACATAGGAATTCGAGAAATTTCTCTCGTAGAACCGAATATTTTCTTATACCAACTTGATGACCGCTGGAATTTCGAAAGTCTGATTGGAAAACTACCGGAAGAAGAGTCCCCACCACAAGAAGAACCGCTCCCAGAAAAAATTTCTCTCTACTTACCCATTAAATTGTATTTTCTTATAAAAATTCAAAACCTCAGCTTTCTCTACAAAAAAGATCAAACCATCCAAAAAACCAAAAAAACCATAGAATCCCTACAAATCCAAAACCTGACGTTAATCACAGGACTTGTATCGAAAAGATTCTCAGAAATTCCGCTAAATCTTAAGCTTTTAGATCTCATTGATGATGTCCTCATAGAATTGAATCCTCAAAAAGAATTTTCTCTTGAATATCAAAAAAGTTATGCATTCTCTTCTAATCCTATTATCAACTTAAAGCTTTACAAAAAAGAAGAACCCTATACTTTTCATCTAAATACCCAGCTACAAGTAAAGGATCTACAGATCGAAAAGCAAAAGATTTCAACAAACACAGAATTCCTCATCAAAATCCAATACCAACCCAAAGAAAATTTATATATCATTGAACAAGTCTCTTTACAAGAAAACCAAAATTATCTTTTATTTCTGATTGGTAAATTCCAATATGACCAAGACAATAGTTTTATAGAAATTTCTCAAAAAGCAAACCCTCATAGTAAATTTTCTTTTGAAAATTATAGCAAGATCCTTTCGTTCATCTTAGATAAACCCATTCGGTTAGGAGGAAATCTCTCTTTCGAAGAAATCAACCTTCAAGGACATATTAAAGATATATTTGGAAAGCTCAAGCTACGATCAGATTATTTTTACTTCGAAGATTATTCTGTGAAGAATCTGTTTTTTGGAATAGAAGGAAAGTTTGATATTTCTTCTTTTTTTTATTCCCCGCCGGCTAATCAACAAGAAACCCCATCGAATTTAGTTTTAGGTTTTATCAAAGAAATCCATTACTTAGTTTTGAAATCCCAATTTCTTACATCCAACATCACCCTCACGGGAAATATTTACGATAACATTAATACAAAACTTATCATCGAAAATTTTCTTTTGGATACCTTCACAAAACCCTTTCTTTTGGGGAACGCTTCTTTAGAATTGAATGGAATTATAGACAAAACAATTCAAAACATAACTCTACAAGCAAAACTTACAGGAAAGGAATTACAATACCTTTTTGAAAATTCATACTCAAAAAAACACCACTTAGAACTTTTGGCTTCGGGGATGATCCATCTTTTAGATTTAACAAAGATCTTTGTTGATGTAGAAAGACTTTTAATTTCTGACTCAGCAAAACAATCAATCTTAACTTTGAAAGGAAACTCCCAAATGGAGTTTTCTTCTTATCAAAACATTTTGATTGATCTAAAAGATTTGAGCTTTCAATTTGGAGTTTTTGAAGACAACATCCCACTAAGTTTAAAACCTCAAATCCAACCCTTAAAAGGAATCTTAAAAGAAGGCATCTTCTTAAAAGGAAAAGCAGAGCTGACTTTTTCTCAAGAGAGTCAATATCGAGGGAATTTATCTTTGCTTCTTCCTTCACTACATCCAACAGAAATTTTAATCAAAACAGATATCAAACAAAATCCATCGAAGATTTCTTTTGATGAACTTTTTTTACAAGGTTGGGATCAAAACTTGATTCTCAAAACCAAAGGAGCGTTAGTAAAAAAACGAGAGTGGGAACCACGATTGGAAATATTGTTCCAATACCAAAATTATAAGACTGCTGAGGTATATAAAAATCTTTTTCTTCGAGGAAACCTTTTGTTAGAAGTAGACATCTTAGGAAAGCAAATCCAAGGTAATTTGTTCATCCGAAACTTTGATGTAAAATATATTCTACCTTGTGATTCTCCCAACAAAGAGTTGTGTCGGTTCTATGAGGTTCAGAATGTCAACCTAACTTTGCCGTTTGAACATCAGTTAGAAGAAAAATTCCCTGTTTCTTTTCAGAAAGAAGAATTTTTTTCTTTGCCTCAGCCTAATTTCGTTGTTCAAAGCATTCGTTCGAATTATAGTATCGATAATGCCTATTTCAAAGAAGGGTTTTATTATTTAGGTAGTAAAAACAACAAAGCGATTGAAGGATATCTCAGTTATCAAAAAAATATTTTGTGGATTCCCTATTTGAGATTTTCTTCTTTTTTGAAGGATCAAAAAAACGGAGATATTGAGTTGAAAAATTTTTATTTCAACCTTTCAAACTTGCAACCCAATCATATGGAATTACAAGGTGATCTATATATCGTGAATTTCGATTTGAACTCCCTTTTTCCAAAAGCAGAAAATGTATTTAAAGGTATTTTGAGTGGTTATGCAAAGATAAGAACTTTTAACCTTCAAGATTTTTTTACAACCACCGAAATGTCGGTTTCCGTCTATCAAATCAGCAAGGATTTTGGAGGCTTTTTGGTTCGAATCATTGCTCCTACGATTGTAGCTTCGGTAGTGAATAACACTTTACGGATCAATTCCATCGATTTAGAATTAAAAAACGGATTGGTATATACTTCTATTCGAGTTTCGAGTCCTGGGTTTTTCTCGTTATCCCGGCTCATACGTCCAAGGGAAGAAGAAATCCGCCAAGAAAGAATCCCCTTAGCTGAGTTTATCAAACGTAGCGAAAAAGAAATCCAGATGGAATTGGAGTAAAGCTATGATTAAATTCAGATGGATAATTTTATTGGTTTCTTTTTTTTCTTATTTTTCCTATTGTGCCACAGTGAATGAAGTTGTAAATCCCTTACAAAATCCTTTAACCAGCTGGATTTTTGATAAAAGTTGCATTTCCGTTGATGTTCCTCCCATCACGTTGACATCAGAAAAAACAGCCATAGAGAAACAAATTTTGGGAGAAAAAACAGAATTGGTTCCGGAAGGATGGATAATTACCTCATCCAACTTTGTTAATCCCATAAGAGAGAAGCAACTTACCATCTACGAGGAAATCCGCGAACCCTTAGAAAAGTTAGAGCTCTACAAAAGCATGATGGAATACTACATGCTTCGGGATTATATTGGAATCGATGGCTTTGGGAATTTTCTTTTGGTTCCCGAAACTTATCGAAAAACCACAGATTTCAAACATCTTGAATTAGCTCAGCAAGGCATTTTGATAATGAACCAAAACAAAGAAAAGGTTGTTTTGTTCTTACAGAAAAAAGACCAACAACTCGCTCAGAGCTTTTTAGAAAGTTATAAAAAATCTTTTCGTCATTTAGGGTGGAACTATGATCCAAAAATTGGTTGGTATAAAAGATAAAGTTTTATTTTTACTACTGATTTTTATTGGAGCTGCTTGTTATACTCCGCCCATACGTAAAATCCCTGAGTTTTATTACCAACCGCTTCTGCAAAAACACTATAAAGAAAAATTCCACGAGCCATTTCCCATTGTTGTTCAGCCTTTTGAAGAAGAAACTTTTTTCGTTTCTGATGATGGATACTTGATTTTTGCATCAAACGATGCAGGCAATCTGGATCTCTGGTTGAGGGATTTAAATACTGTCTTGCAACTAAAAATTATTGAGCATCCTGCGAAACAAACAAGACCCTATCTAAAAAAAATCCACGAAGATTTGTATCTTCTTCTCTTTGTGTCGTATAATGATGATATTAACGGTGATATATACTTCACCTACATTAACCCCAAAGAAATTTTTGAGGCTTATATTACAAGACGTATACGTTTGAACTACTGGCAATATTCCCAAAACTTATCAAAATTTATCGATGATTACTTTTCTTCTGATTCGAAGTGTAAGGGCAAATACGTTGAGGATTTTCCGTTCGTTGTAGAAAATCAGGATTATATTTATTTCCTATCGAATCGGTGCTCGGATGGTTATTACCTTTGGCGTATTTCTTTTGATTTAGAAGATGGTAAAGTCAGACAAAAACCCGAGAAAGCCCTTCCCATACCCTTGTACTATCCCACCCACCAAAAGGGAAAAATTTTATTCAATAAAATGCAAGGACAACAAATCCTTTCGGAATTTGGCATTTGGGATGTCTCAACGAATCAAATCCTTTCTATTACTCCGAGATTTTTCGAAAAACCGATTGATGGATTAGCCATCAAACCTTCTCTCCATCCCCAAAAGAATCAAATCTATTTTATTCACATTCCCCGAGATACAAACTTAAACCAAAGCTTTGATCCTTATGACAACTCTACTATACTCAAAATGAGTTTTGATGGACTTGTGATTTCCCAAGTGCTTCCTGATGATAAAAACATTACAGAGCTCCAAATCTCAAGCTACATACAAGATAGCATTTTTTATATTTCTAATCACTATCGCCAAAAAGATATTTTTCTGACTTTTTCTGAAGGAAATATTCCAAAACTATCATCGCCCTTTTTACAATATGATTTTGCTTTACAAAATCAAAACCATCATAGCTATCCCCTAATCCTTCAATCTGTATTAAACTATGATACAAACCATCCTGAATTTCTTGTGATTGAAGGAGAAGTCATCTTTGATTTGATGGAATTTTACTCAAAACAAAAAGACAAACAAAAACTTGAATATTTCGAACAATACTTCAAAAACAGAATCTCTCAAAACCCTTTGATTGAAATCTTTTACCAATTACGAAGTTATGAAACCCAGAAGGCTCTTGGGAAACTCCAAAATTTAGAAGAAGAATTTCTTAAGAAAAATCCAGACTCTTTTACTAAAAACTATTTTTACTTTCGTTTAGGAAATATTTACCTTCGTCAAAACAAAAACTTAGCATTTTCTTACTTTCAAAAAGTAGAACCTTCTTTTGTGAAGTTCCCTTTTGTACAATTCGAAGTCATCAAAGAAAACCTACAAACCCAAAAGTATTTAAACTCAAATGAAAGCTACTTAGAGACTTTATCGAAGTTTCCTTCTTTGTTGGTTTCATATTCTGAGGCTTTGCTGGATGAACTCGATAAAAAAAGCTTATCGCAGCTACTAGATCTCCAACAAAAAGCCCCAACAGAAGAACTCAAATACTATATTTCCTATTCCATTGCTCAAAAGTATTTTCTGCAAAATGAATATACTAAGGCACTGGAAACCCTCAAACTCCTTACCAATCTACAAAAACCTCATTATAAATACTTAAACCTTTTGATTTTGAGGCAGAAGATTCTAATCTATAAGAAATTAGGGTTAGAAAAAGAACTTTTAGAGGCAAGGTATTCTTTTATCAATGCCTATGACAAAAACTTAAACATAGAACTAGGAGAAGATGAGATTGAAGGTTTGATTTCATCATCCTATGAATACGTGATGAAATATAGAAAAGCGGCAAAACTTATTTATGAAGCCATTGAAAACGAATTCATAAAAGGATTTCAGTTATTACAAACACCCCTTGTATCTTTAACTGCGATTGATAAAGACAATTTGGATGAATTTTGTGCTCCTGATTCTTTAGCAGGACAATTGATTGATTCTTATGACTATGTTGAATATGAACGTAGATATGAAAACCTCTGCAGAACTTATCGAAATGAATACCAAAATCAAAATCAAATCCCTATAGAACTTGCTTTTGAAACCAACCAGTTAATGTATCTATCAAGCTATGCTTATGCAAACATGATTAATCTTTTGTTCATAAGTGTTCATCTTTCGGGTTCTTTTCGTGATTATTACCAAAAATGGTCGGTCTTTTATCATCGCTTAAAGATTGATCTTTCTGTAGAACGTTTTCGTTATCTGATTGATTGGGAAGAAAAAAGAGCTCTGTTTTTAACTCAAAAAGAAATCACCAATTTACTTGTAGAAAAAGATCCTTTCGCAGGAACAATTTTCAATGATTTACTTTATGGTTATCGAGAGATTGCTTTTAAAGGTTCTTTGCAGAACTTTGATTACTCTGTTTTATATGGTCATGCTTATACTTTAATCCGAAAGTCCATCGAAAGAGAAAACTATTATGATTATCTCTTCAGAAAAGGATATTCTATTTCGAATGAAGAAATGATCCGTAGAAAAAGAGAAATTCTACTCGAACTCAAAGAAGCAGAGTACATCTTGCAATACATTATGATTTTAGATCCAACCAACGAAGATGCAACATTGTTACTTTCGTATTTGTATTCGTATATCGACTATCGAAAAGAAGCTTCTATACTCAATCCCCCTGGTTATGTGGATCGGGTATTTCGCTATTTAACGGGTATTCGACCGAAAAAACAAACAGATGGCATTTTTTATCAGGATTTATATGCCAACACGTTTCCTGAAAGGCTCTTTGAAAAAAACATCACTCTGTTAGAAAGCCTAATTGAGATACAAAATTTATCCAACAAAAAGACCTCACCTGAGGTTTTTTTGAACTTGGGCTTGAATTACTATATTGTTCGAAATTATAAAAAAGCCATTGAAAACTTCGAGAAGGTTCAAGAAACCATATGGGATTACCAAGACTTTCAAACGAAAGCTTTGTTTTACTTTTACTTCGCCAAAGCGTATTTTTTTGAAGACGAATACTTAAAAGCAATTTCTTATTTAGACAAATCATACACATTATTTGATTCTATCTATCAAGAGAAGCTAAAAAACTACAATGCCACTATATCGAAATTAGAACCCCAAAAAGTAACCCTTCCCTTACTTAGAAATAACCTGAAAACTAAGTTTGATCAGGAAATTCAATACTGGAGAGATATTTTATTGGTATTAAAAACTTACAAAACCCTGATTTATTTCTATGGCAAAGACTATACCAACGCCATTGACGAACTACAGCAAATCATCGAAGATATCCAGACAGAAGATGCAGTTAAAGTTTATAATATTTACAATCTCCTTGCTTTGAATTCTTTGAACAATCTTGATCTTTCGGGAGCTCTAAGGTTTTCCGAAGAAGCCATGAAAGAAACTCTCAAAGTAGGACTCAAAAGGAATGATGAAATCTTCATCCCTCAAACCGTGGGAGGTAGGTTAATTAGTTTATTTATGAAATTTGGAGAAGATTTTGCCATTATCGGGGATAGCCGAATGCCTTATGAAATCCCCAGCCTACGTAGTTATTTGATTTCTTTAGGGATTCAAAGGAATTCCTATTCGGAACTAAAAGATGTCGATTCTTTATTAAAAGTCATACAAGAGAAAAAAGAAACCATCAAAAAGTATGATTACGATGTTCGTTTAGGTAAGGAAGCATACATAGCTTTGTTAAATCAAGAAGGCTACATTTATAAACAACTCTTGGATTACGAACGTTCCTACAAAGCATTTCAAGAAGCTTATGAATTAGCATATAAATTTCAATTCACAACTGATTATTATAAAAACTTTAAGAATTCTTTTTATGTAATCTTTGAAGAATTAGAACATCAAGATTTAAATGAAGAATCTGCAAGAAAAGAAGCTATAAGAAAAATCGAACAACTAAAAGAAAAATTAGATAAATTCAAAAGCGACTACTATCAAATCCGAAAAGCAGAATATGAAAAAGCAAGAAGAATTGAAAATCCAGACTACGAATTCACAGAAAGAGATGACGAAATCATCAAAGAACAAGTAGAAATAGAGCTCTTGGAATTCTATCACATCCGAGCTCTGCTACTTTACTATGAAGGACTCACCAAAAAAGACGAAAATATCTTCTTTGCGTCTCTACAAGAATTTGAGCGATTGATCCAAAGCTACAAAAAATTAGAGATGGATCGACTCTATTTTAGAATTCACGTCAACTACTTCAAGACCTATGTTCAATATACAAACATAAAAAACCAACCCATACCTAATGAATTCTTGGAAAAAATCAATGCACTTTACATAGAAATCACAGGATTGGATTTACCTACAGAAACTATTGAAATTTTAAAAATCTACGGGGATGTATTTTACTACCAAAAAAATTGTAAACAAGCCGCCAATTACTATGAGCGAATCATTGCTTATCTTGATTCTAACCTTAATTTACTATACATAGAAAATCCGTGGATTTTGGATGATTTTTATTATAAATACACCTATTGCTTACTTCAGTTAAAAGATTATCAAAAGATTGTTGTTTTTAGAGAAAAATATCGGTTTTATCTATTGCATAATTATTTTTTAAGTTCAAAACTTCAATTTCCAGATAAAAACATAACAAGTATCTTTTCTTCATGGATAAGGGTGATAGAAATCATACGAAACTTAAAGCAACTTGAAATACAAGAACGACTTCAAGAAAAAAACGTAAAAATACTTAAAGAACAGATACAAAAGCACTACAAAATCTATCAAATCCTAAAAGAAAAATTTGTTAGTTATTATCCACAATTTCAGGATTTTCTTTTCCCTCAAAGAATCAATTTTAATCAAAACAATAATCCACAAATAATCTTCTTTTTTTCTTATGAAAGAGACTCTTGTTTGAGTTATTACAAAAACAAATTCTTGTATGAAGAACTTTTTTTGCCTTCAGACATACAAAAGTGCGCTAAAGAAAAAAATGTAGTTTTGATACCTGATAAGTATTCTTATTTTCGCATTAAGCCCTATTATGATTTTTTAAAAGGTCAATCGAATGTTGTTTTACGAAGCTCTATTTTTGAGACCTATCCAGTTCATATAACTCAACCTGATGATCTTAAAACCATTGCCTTTAAAAACCTTTTTAATCATAATCCAAACACAGTAATCCCAGAACAAGACTATAAAGAATTTACATTATCCCCCTTGGCATTTTTGATGAATACTCGTTCGAACGGAATCGGAGCTTCCTTTCGATCTCATTTTACCGCCTCAATAGTAAAAATCCACTCCAATAAAAATCCTCATTTTTCTTTTGATAGTCTATGGATTTCTTATGAGTTCTTTCATAAGCTTGGTGCATCAACAATCATGGATCCTCAAAACCTTACCTGGGGAATCTTGGGTTACCATCAAGATAACTTGAAAAACTACAAAAAAGAATTAGCAAAAAAAACCCTCGAAAAGGGATTAAAATTATATAAGACCTCTCCCCAAGAAGCTCTCTTTTATTTTTCTTTATCAGATTCTTACGAAGAAGACCTCAAAACAAAGAATTATATTTTAGGAGCTTTGATTCGAACTAAGAATCCACTATATAAAACTTATCAAGAAATGCTAAAACAAAAAATCAAAGAAAAGGGCTCAAGATTAGAAGAGTTGCGTTACTATGTGATGGTTTTGAATGCTTTTTCTTATACCCAAGACTATCAGCAAATCCAAGAAACACTAAAAGAATTAAACCAGATCTATCCCCATAAAGAAAAACTTCAAATTTACCAGAATACAATTGACATCTTGATGGAATTATCAAAGCCAACTCCAAACTACCAAAAAGTAGAAGAAGTTATATACAATAAACAATACGATACTTCATTTACCGACATTTTAATCGAGAAGCTCCAACATCATGCTTTATACCACATGGCAAATCACATTGCAGGCAAATACGAAGTCTACAAAGAAGACTACATCAAAAATGAAATCTATATTAACTTTTTAAAACTTAAGGGAAGTTTTAAAGAACTCAATTCTAATTTTGAGGATCCCAATCTAAAACTTCTTAATAATCTTTATCAAAATAAATTTGATCTGATTGTTCAAACTCTGAGGGAGGAATACATCGAAAACTTTCAGGACAAACGTTATCCTACTCGAATTGCCTTTTATGAATACCTCAAAAACATCTACCAAGATAAGAACTTGAATTTAGAAAAGTTCTTGTGCCAAAATGGAAAGCGAAATCAATGCCAAGATTTTACTGAAATCGACGAATTCGTTTATCTTCAATTTTCATTACAAAACATACCTTTTGATACTTATAAAGTAATTCATCAGAACTGGAATTCATTACTTCCTTTGATTTTTGAAAAATCATGCTTCCGTGGTGTTTTATTTTTATCCCGGATTTTGTCGAGATACATCCAAAATTTTGAGTATCAAACAGCATTTTCATTTTATCAAAAGTATCAAAATCAATATCAATGTATCTTCCACAAAGAAAGCGAAAAATACGTTCAGGAAATTCTAAATCCTCTGCTTATCTTGAGAGCTATGCAATATAAAATCGACGATTCATTTATTTTGAAAGTAGTTGAGCGATTCCCCAAAACAAAAGGGATTGCAGAAAACATCATCAAGCTTCTTTTTGAACCCCCAGAAAATCTAAAAGCCAATCTTGAAAAATTCCCATGGTCAGAAATAGACGAAAATTACCACAAAAATATCTACGATATTCTTTTGAAAAATCTCTTAAAGAAAAACCAGATAAGAGACTTTCAGAACATTGCATTTATGAAGGACACTGAAGATAAAAACTACACTGACAAATTTAGTAGAATTCAAAAAGTTCTCAATCAAGAAGAAGATTTTGTAAGTATCATTGAACTTGATGGGGACACTTACTTTTGCTCTATAAAGCAACAAGAATGTAAAAAACTAAACATACAAAGCCTTGATTTTCGTTTGCAATTACAAAGATATTTTTATGAAAAAACGTATTTTCAAAGTGAATACGAAAAAACTGAACTATTAGTAGATTTCTATTCCAAAATCCCTTATTCTCATCCTCAAACAAGAAAAACTTATTTATGGCTTAGTGGATCCCATAAAGAAGCTCCGATTCCCTACAGAGAAAATCTCTATTTTGTATTTTATCCTTTGGATTTTGAGGAAAAACGAAAGCCTTTTATCAAAAACGAAATCCCTAAGTTCGAAGTCATTACTGAATCAAAACAAAAAAGGTTCAACGATCTGGAATTGATTGCAAGTTTTAAAAACAATGCTCACAAAGGGAAGGGATTACTTCTAGTTTCGTTCTTTCCCAAGCAATCCAACGAAAATGTGTTGTATTTTCTACTCAAAAACAAGAAGAAAGAATATGAACTCTTCTCAAAACCAGATTTCCCGGTAATACCTCACAAGGGGAATGGTATCCTCATTCCAACATGGAGTGAAAGTACAGGGATCAGGATTTTTCAAAAGATTTTTGAAATTCCATCTGCCAATTTAAGCCAAAGGCTAACCATGACTTATAGAGAATTTGCTCTAAAGAATAACTATGAACCTTATTTTGTGAAACCTTTTGTTCATTCTTTAGTAGAGTAATTTAATTTTTTAGGGGAATGGCCTTCCAGGTTCCTGAGCTATGTGTTCCTGTGTATCTACCTTCAATTTCTCTTTTGGAATTGATATAACCAATATAGGATTGTCGAAATTCGTAAGGAGAACCGATCTCTTTGCAACTTTCTTTATAACAAGAACGCATAAATTGGATTTGATTTCCTGCTATTTGGACGAACGAAAGAATTTCCTTTTTTCCCTTTCCCCAGTTGGGAAATTCTACATACCCTCCAAATGAACCTTGAGATGTTTTATAAATTGTCAAAAAGCCTTCATGTCCTCCAACCCAAAGTTTGTAAGTGCCAATGAATGGTTCATGAGAATTTAGAAAAGATTCCCTTTCCAAATTCATTTCGTTCTCATACAAAATGACTCGCAGAATGGAAGAAAAAGGAATGACTTCTTTTTTTTCGTCTATTGATAAAATGACCTCATTCGAGGTTATGGCTATTAGGTTACCTTGTTTTTGTTGCTGATCTTTAAGAATGACTAAAGAGGGTTTTTGTAAATTACATTCTTTTTGCTTTAGATTAGTAGTTATCGCCCCGATAGCCACACCGAGTGCCAAAGTTCCAATAGAAATGGGATTGACGATATGTTCTTTTAAATGCTTGATTATCATATTAATGCCATCGGAAAAAACAAAAAATTATTGTTAGTATTCTGAATTTTTTAAATTTTTATTAGAAAAAAACAAATAATACTGATGTTTTGAAGATGATAAAAACAAAAACCGAAATTATGATAATAGGTTTATTTATGATTGTCTTATTTATGATTGAAAAACAAAAAATTTCTCCTAAAGGAGTCATATATGGCTGATTCTGAGGACAAAATATTTACATTTCCTCAAGAGATTTTAAATTATGAAAAGAAAATTTACGATCAGCGTCAGTTGATCGAAATTTCAAGAGCACTAAATTCAACGTTGGACTATAAGTATCTTATCAATGCTGTCATTGACGTTTGTTTGGCTCAAATGCAAACATTTTCAGCGGCATTATTTCTAATTCATGATATGGATTCTGATTATTTAGATTTGAATCCTGATTTAAAAGGATTTGATTTAATTCATCCTATAAGTTATTATAGGCTTAAATTAGAGTCTCGGCTAATTGAATTTCTAAAAGGAACAAACAAAGCTTATACTTTACTGGAGTTGATGGCAAAGGAACAGCTACACAATGAAAAAGAAATTCAAATTCTAAAAGAATTAGGTGCTCACTTAGTGATCCCCATGAAAGCCAAAGGGAATATAATCGGTCTTATTGTATTAGGTGAAAAGATTGTGGGAACCGAATATACCCATTCAGAAAAAGAATTTCTTGTCGATCTGGCATCTCTAGGTGCTATTGCTGTTGACAATGCATGGTTATACGAAAGGGCAACGAATGACTTAATGACAGGACTAAAAAACCACGCATACTTTCAATCAAGGCTTAAAGATGAAAGAGAAAAAGCACTAAAACGCGGAACTCCTCTATATCTAATGATGAGTGATGTTGATAAATTCAAGAGTTTTAATGATACCCATGGACACCAAGCTGGAGATGAAGTCTTAAAGGCAGTTGCAAAACAACTTCAAAAGATTGCAAAATCTCCTTTTTTTGCCGCTCGCTATGGAGGTGAAGAATTTTGTTTGGTTATGCCGGGATTAACAAGCGATCAAGAAGCGTATGCGATTGGAGAAGAATATCGAAAAAGTGTAGAAGCATTAGAAATCCCTTATGAAAATAAAATACTAAAAGTAACCGTATCAGCTGGGATTGCACGTTTTGAACCAAATCTTGATGCAAAAACCAATAAAAATTTAATTGAAAGAGCTGACAAAGCTTTATATGAATGCAAAAGGAGAGGGAGAAATCAAGTTATTATTTATTCTAAAGATTTGGATACGTAATCAAATTGAACATACTTTTGCTTTATCAAATTCCAATTAGTTGAGTGAACAAAATTCATTTAGTCAATTTTCTTTATAATCAAACTAAAACTTAGATTAGTTGACACATATTAGCGTCATAAATACTTGTTATGTATCCAAAAGAGGTTTTTTATGTATTCTTATGTATTTGCGGGACAAGGTTCTCAAAGACCAGGCATGGGTTCAGATTTTTATCAAGAATTCGAAGAATCCAAAAGGGTTTTTGATGAAGCATCAGAGTCATTAGGGGAAGATCTAAAAGCCATCTGTTTTGAAGAAAACCCAAAATTGAATCTTACAGAATATACTCAGCCAAGTATCTTAACCATGGAAATGGCTGTCTATGAAGTTTTAAAAAAATACCAAAAACATGGTAAATATTTTGCAGGACATAGCTTAGGAGAATATTCTGCTTTAGCAGCGGCTGGTGTTTTTCAACTCAAAGATGCAGTTAAAATTGTCAAAAAGCGTGGACAGTTGATGCAGAAAGCTGTGCCAGAGGGTGTGGGTTCTATGGCAGCCTTGATTTCTACGGATATTGAGCAATATAATTACAAAGAAATCCTAAAAAAGCATGATGTTGATTTAGCGAACATAAATTCTAAAGATCAAGTAGTGATCAGTGGTTATAAAGACAAAGTTGAGAACGCTGTAAAAGAAATTAAAACTCAGTTTCCTAATATTGATGCTGTATTTTTGAATGTTAGTGCACCCTTTCATTCTCGTTTGATGAAGGAAATCGAAGAAGAATTTCGTGATTATATCTCGCAGTTTACTGCCAGAAAAGAACTTTGCGTCAATGTTTTATCAAACTTTACAGGTACTTTCCATCAACCCGAGACTCTGATAGAAAATTTGGTTCGGCAAATCAGTGGCTCTGTTGATTGGATACAAAACATGAAGGTTCTCATCCAACAAGGTCTGCCCATCATTGAGATTGGACCGAACAGACCCTTAGGAAAATTCTTCCTAACACTCAATCATGAGGTTCCATCCATCATCAACGTTCGTAGTATGTATAAAGTTTTTCCTGACATAGAAAAAAATTAAGGAGTTGTTATGTCATTTTTAGGTAAAAATTACTGGGCATTAATTTTAGGTGGTTCAAGTGGTTTTGGTTTAGCGAGTGCGAAACGTCTGGCAAAAGCAGGAATGCATATCTGCATAGTTCATCGAGATCGCAAAGGGGCAATGCACCGCATTGAACCTGAGTTTGATCAAATCCGTAAAGAAAACGTAAAACTTTTGACTTTTAATCTCGATGCTTTGAGTGAAGAAGGAAGAAAAACAGTATTAGATGAACTCGAAAAAGAACTGGAAGCTACCAACGGAAAAATCAGAACCCTACTTCATTCAATTGCCTTTGGAAATCTCAAGTTAATGGTTCGTTTGAAAAAACATCACAATTACGATCCCGTAGAAAAGTTAGCGAATGCTTTAGGAATTGAAAAAGAAAAACTCAGAGAAGTAGCAACCAAACTTTTTCTCGAAGAAAATATTGATGAATTGATGTATCTAGCTAAAGAACCGGAATATAACCAAGAAATCTTTTTAACAGATGAAGACTTCGCCAACACTATCTATGCAATGGGCACTAGTCTGTATACTTGGACGAAAGAAATTTTCGAAAGGAATCTTTTTGCTGATGATGCAAGGGTATTAGGACTTACCAGTGAAGGAAATGAAGTGGCATGGCGTGGATATGCAGCGGTAAGTGCCGCCAAATTAGCTTTAGAATCAGTTTCACGTTCTATTGCTTTTGAGTTCGGTCCCTATGGAATCAGAAGTAATATTTTGCAACCTGGTGTTACAGACACTCCTGCATTACGTCTTATTCCCGGAAGCGCTCAAATGTCTGCGCACTCAAGATTGAGAAACCCCTTGGGACGTTTGACCACTCCTGAGGATGTGGCAAACGTGGTTTATGTTATGAGTTTAGATGAAACTTCATGGATTAATGGAGCTATCATAAGAGTTGATGGTGGAGAAAGGATAGGAAGTTAGCAATGAAATATCACGAATTTTTGCAAAGAACTTATTTTGATAAAGTGGAGTTAATTGCTTTTTCTTTAGGGAAATTGATAGAAGATCCCCCAGGAGAATTAGCAAAGCTCCCAGCTCCGCCGTTTTTGTTAGTAGACAGAATCGTATCGATTGAAAAAATGGGAAAAAAAGGAAAAATCATAGCTGAAAAAGATATTCTTCTTGATGAGTGGTTTTTTCAGTTTCATTTCCGAGATGATCCAGTTATGCCGGGTTCTTTTGGAATAGATGCCATTTGGCAATTGATCGGTTTTTACTCTTGCACCAATGGTGCAATTGGAGTTGGAAGAGCATTAGGAGCTGAGAAGATTGAATTCGAGGGTCAAGTTCGTCCATGGAATAAAATCATACGCTATGAGATTGAAATTCTTCGTTACAGTGAATTACGAGAACAAGGGGTCGCCATCGCCATCGCAGATGGAAAGTTATTTGTGGATGGAACTCCCATTTATAGCATAGAAAAAGCTAGAGTAGGTATTTTTAAAAACATATCTTACAAAGATTACCCCTTCCCTACCCAACATTCTATTGGTGGGATACTGAAAAAATAACAGGAGGTTTTATGTCAGAAAAAAAATTAGCTTTAGTAACAGGAGCGAGTAGAGGGATTGGTCGTGCGATTGCACGTGAGCTCTATAAAAAAGGTTTTCTCGTGGGAATTCATTATCACACCTCTCAAAAGGAAGCTGAAACCCTAAAAGAAGAATTAGGTGAAGGACTACTCATTCAAGCAGACATCTCTACGATTGAAGGCTGTGATAAAATTTATGACGAAATTAAAAATTCAAAATTGACACTGGAAGTATTAGTCAATAATGCAGGATTTGTAAAAGATAATCCTATATTTAATGCATCATTGGAAGAATTTGATAAAATCATTTCAACGAATATGAGATCAGTCTGGTATTTAACTAAAAGACTTGTTCGATTCATGATACGCAATCGTTCGGGAAGAATCATCAACATCTCATCCATCATCGGAAGCACTGGAAATCCCACCCAGTCCATTTATGGCATGACCAAAGCGGCAATTGATAACTTCACCAAAACAGCAGCAATGGAATTTGCAGAATACGGAATTTTAGTAAATTCTATAGCTCCAGGATTTATCGATACTGATATGACCAAAGATTTACCAGAAGAGCACAAGAAAAAAATCTTGGAAAAGATCCCTCTAGGACGCATGGGAAAACCAGAAGAAATCGCAGAAGTTGTGGGATTTTTAGCAACATCAGGTAGTTATATCACAGGAACGGTAATTCACGTGAACGGAGGTATGTATGGTGGTTGATTTCGAAATCAAAAAAAAGATTCTAGAGTCTATCCCTCAAAAACCACCCTTTCGTTTCATAGAAGACATCATAGAACTTTCAGATAAGCATATTGTAGGGAAATACACCTTCAAAAAAAATGAATATTTTTACGATGGTCATTTTCCGAACAATCCCATCACTCCTGGTGTAATTATTCTTGAGACTATGGCTCAAACTGGAGTCGTTGCTTTAGGGATTTACTTAGAAATGTTAAAGAATCGACCGGTCGATAAAATAACTTTGTTCACCGAAGCAACTGTGGAATTCATCAACATGGTTTTACCCGAAGAGACTATCTTTATCAGAGGGGATTTGATTTATCACAGAAAAAATAAAATCAAATCAAAAGTCGAAGTAAAAAAAACCGAAGGAACCCTTGTTGCTGTAGGTGAACTTGCAGGAGTAGCAATATCATAAAATAGAGAGGTGGATCATGGAAAGAAGAGTTGTTATTACAGGAATCGGCGTTATCACATCCAATGGTCATGGGAAAGAAGAGTTTTCTCAAGCATTGAAGCAAGGAAAAAGTGGTATTCGATTTCGAAAAGAATTAGAAGAACTCAAATTTGGATGCCAAGTGGGGGGCTGGATTGATAAAGAAATCTTAGAGGAAAAAGCAAAAAAGTATTTTACTGAAGAAGAATTGCTAGCCATGAATGAAATCATGATTCTTTCTTCGATTGCGGGTATTGATGCATGGAAAGACGCAGGATTTGAAGTTCCTGATCCCAAATCAGATTATGTAAATTGGGATGCTGGCTGCGTAATTGGGTTAGGACTTTCAGGAATTGATACGATAGCAGAAAAGGTCATCCCTTTTATTGATTCTGGAAAAGTGCGAAGATTAGGTTCTACTATGGTTGAACAAATCATGATGAGTTCTCTTTCTGCGAAATTGAGTGGTTTGTTAGCTTTAGGGAATAACACATTTTCCAACAGCAGTGCTTGTAATACGGGAACTGAAGCAATTTTATTGTCTTATGAAAGGATAAAACGTGGGGATGCAGAAATCATGTTGGCGGGAGGCGCCGAGTCATCTTCTAAGTATGTTTGGGGCGCTTTTGATGCCATGAGGGTTTTAAGTTCTAAATACAACGATCAACCAGAACGAGCTTCTCGTCCAATGAGTGCGAGTGCAGCTGGTTTTGTTCCTGGCTCTGGTGCAGGTATCTTAGTATTAGAAAGCTTAGAGCATGCCCAAAAACGAGGAGCAAGGATTTACGCAGAAATACTGGGTGGATACCTTAATTGTGGTGGACATCGAATGGGGGGAAGCATGACCGCACCCAATCCTACTTCCGTTCAGATTTGTATTCGTGAAGCTGTGAAAAGAGCATGTATACAACCCGAGGAGATAGATGCCATAAATGGTCACTTGACGGCAACGATGGCTGATCCCATCGAAGTGAATAACTGGTCAGTTGCTTTGGGACTTCCACCTGAGAAATTCCCTTACATACAATCGACGAAATCCTTGATTGGACATACCTTGGGAGCAGCGGGAAGTATTGAGTCCGTAGCAGTGATTTTACAACTAGAACAAGGCTTTTTGCATCCTTCTATTAACTGCGAAGATATCCATGAAAAAATCAAACCCTTCGAACATAGGGTAGTAAGAGAAACTATTTACAAAGATGTTCGGATTTTTGCAAAAGCAAGCTTTGGTTTTGGAGACGTGAATGGTTGTGTGATTTATAAAAAATGGGAAGGATAGTGTAATTATTAAAAAATAATTCAAAAGGAGTTTCCTATGGATAACAAAGAAATAATGGAAAAAGTCCTAAAAATTTTAGGACCCTATGCTAAAAACAAAGAAGCTTTGAATAATGCAACCTCGGAAACAAATTTACTAAAAGATTTAGAGATTAATTCTTCACGTCTGGTCGATATCATCTTAGCTCTCGAAGATGAATTCAACATTGAAATCGACGACTCTGAAGCAGACAAAGTCCAAACTGTGGGAGCTGCTGTGGATCTCATCAAAAATAAAATTGGCTGATCTCAAAAGGGACATACGTCCCTTTTTTAATTTCCTTCAAAGTGCAGAAGCTATCAATAAAAGCAAAAACGGAATTATACATCCAAAAACTGATTGGTAATATCATATTCCCCATACTTGCAATTTTGGTTGTTTTTTATTTTCGATTTGTGAGAAAATATAAGATATCGGAATTAGCTAAAATCAGGAAGTTCTATCGAGAAGTTCATAAGAAAAAAGAACCTATTCTCATTTGTCCTAACCATTTAACTTTTATAGACTCAGCAATCATAGCCTGGGCATTAGGTGGAAGCATTTTTTATTCCTTAAGATTCCGAACCTTCCCTTGGAACATTCCAGCAAAAGAGAATGTAGAAAGGAATCTTTTGTTTCGCATCATAGCTTATCTCACCAAATGTATTCTTTTTGAAAGAAATGGAACACAAGAACACAAAGAACTCGTAATGAACAAACTTAAATACTTACTCAAGAAAAATGAGCCTGTATGTATTTTCATTGAGGGAACCCGAAGTCCAACAGGTCGCATTTTGAAGGATCAAATACACTATGGAGTGGGGCAACTTTTGTATGAGGTTCCCAATACTAAGGTATTAGTGATTTATTTACGAGGTGAAAAACAAAAAGAAAAATCAGTATTTCCAGAAAAAGATCAAAAATTTTATATTCAATACAAATTATTAGAACCAAGGACCCAACAAAAAGGGATACGTGCCCACAGAGAGCTAACACTACAAATTTTGGATGAATTACTCAGAATGGAAAATGAATATTTTTCTTCCGCTCGATGAAGTTTGGTTTGGTAATGATATTGTTGATCTTGAAGATCCTGATACTTCGTTAGATCATCTTAACCAAAGATTTATTCAAAAAATTGGCACACCAAACGAAATAGAACATTTTTTTTCTACACTTGAACCATTACATGAGAAATTAATTCTCTTGTGGACTATTTGGGCACTTAAAGAGTCTGCTTACAAAGCCATATCACGAACATTGAACTTACATAGTTTTCGATATAAAGATTATGAAGTCTTACCCAATATGGAAGTTACAAAATATCAAAATCTCTTTTTGAAAAACTACATTTACCTCGATAAAAAAAAAACTTTCTAACAACAATTAGCCACTATCTTTCAGAATCAAAACTACATCAAAAAAAAGAATTCTTTATTTATTTTTGCTCATGGATCATACAACTTTCAGACCCAGAATTAAAACAAAATAAAAGTCAATCCCATCTTATAAGAAAGTATATACAAAAAACATTTTTTGAAATATTCAAAGCAAATGTTGAAGTAATTAGAGAATTCGACCCAGAGAATAACTTTTATCTACCACCAAAACTATATCACCAAGGAAATTCATATCCTATTTCTTTGAGTCATCATGGAAGATTTTTGAGCTTTTCGTTAGTTTTAAATCTAGAAGGTATGGAATTAGTAAAAAAATTTTATAAAAAAAATCAAATAAAAATTCATCGTAATTATTTACTTATATTCGAGAATTTCTGAACATTTAACTTTCATTTACCGAAACTAAATTCGATACCTCAAGGAAGGATCACAAAAACATGGAGGTTTCTGTGGAAATTTCAATTCTAGAAACAATATCAGATTCAAAAACTTCAACAAAGGACAAAGAAGGCAAAAAAACAAAAGAAAAATTAAGAATTATATATAAGTGTAATTGTGATTTACGAAATCAAAAGAAACATAAGGAAAACTGTATTTATAACTTGGTTTAATGCCGAAGGTGGGATTCGAACCCACACGAGCGTAATGCCCGGTAGATTTTGAGTCTACTGCGTCTACCAGTTCCGCCACTTCGGCTTAAAAATACGAATTTTTGAAAATAAGCGATTTGTAAACAAAAAAATTGAAATTTTTGTGATTGTTTATTGACTAAAATCATGAAATTTCAAGACCCTAGAAAATCAAAAATAACATCCTCTCATAATTCTAAATACATTATGAGTGCATGTGAACTTTCATAATAGTTTTTTCTTTTGGCAACTAAACGAAATCCTAAATTTTCATAAAGTCTTATGGCTATTTGATTTTTCTCTGAGACTTCTAAGAAAATTTTTTTAAAAATTCCTTTCGTTTTATACATATCTATAATAGAAGATAAAAACCAAGTTCCAAGACCTTGATTCTGATAGGAGGGATGTATGGCAAATCGCAACAGCTCAAGTTCATCAATACTTTCTAAAAAAACGGAATACCCAATGATTGGTTTGAGGGTGATTTGTTTCTCATTTGTATAATCATGTTCAAACGAAAAGATAGTTCGATTTTCCAAAAGCAAATAAAAACAATAAAATGGTTTTTCCCAAAGAGATTGTAGTTGATTTAAAGTGTATGGTTTTTCGAAGCAAAGGTTTTCAATCTCAAAAATTTGACTTAAAATTTTATGCATTTTTATGGCTTGAGAATGTAAAAATGTGAAATTCATCAAACAATAAATTTTTCATCAGGAGAATCACATGAATAGAATTTTTATTTTGAGTCTTTTTGTTTTTTTTAGCTATTGCTCAGATATTAGTCATTTCCTTCAGAATTGGGCAGAACGTCACAGAAAAGAACGAAGAATAGAAATCCAAGAAGAAGATTTAGAAAAATGGAAAAAGGACCTTCAAGTATCAGAAGAAAAAGCAAGAACCTTATACGAATTAATCCATAAATTCGCAGAAGAAAATAAACTTCAAGGCGAAATTGCATGGAAAATAGGAAAAGCCCTGATGGAACAAAGCTCTTTTGAGTTATCCAAAGAATTTTTTAAACAATCTGTCCAAAAGGAATTACGTCAAGTTCAAGATATCTCTTTATTCGAAGAAGCTATAACCTATTTTCAAAAAGCTTTATCTCGTTATCCCATTAGTGCAGATTTGCTTTATGATGCGGGATTGTGCTATGGGAATGCTTCTCGAGCTCTGGGCTGGGAAAAAGAACGATTTCAGACGGCTGTGTTTTTATTAGAAAGAGGACTCCAGTTGAAACCCAAAGATATGCGTTTTTATTATGTTTTGGGTATCCTTTACGGAAAAACTACGAATGAATTCCGTGATGTAGAAAAAGCAATCGAATACTTAAATCAGGTAAATCAAGCAGATCCTTATAACATCCAAGCATACTTTGCCAAAGCAAACATTTTAGCAGAAGACGGACAATTCCAAGAAGCTTTTTTTGTTTATGAAAAAATCATAAAAACTCTTGAGGAAATGCATAAAAACCAAATCCTGCGAGGGAATATCCAAAACAATCTCCAGTATCAACAAGCACTCTACAACTTAAATGAACTTCAAGTTTGTATTGAAAGAAAGGCAGAATGCAAAATCAAGCAGCAAGAATAATTTCAGCTCTTTTTCTATCATCTCTACCCTATCGAAAAGGCTTTTTACATCGAATCAAAGAAAACCAAAAAAAATTTTCCATCACAGAGAACCCATGGGATGAACCCAACAACAAGAAAATCCTTAAGACATATTACGGTAAAAGATGGATCGAATATGGAAAACGAAAAGCCTTGAATTACATCGAAAAGAAGAAAAGCAAATTCGAATTTGATTCGCTTTTGTTTTTCGATGAGCCAGAATATCCAAGATTACTAAAAGAAATTTATGATCCTCCTTTGGTTTTATTTTTGAAGCATAGCATTCAAAAAGAAAATACAAATTTCAATCAATATGATATGATTTCTATCGTGGGAACTCGTAAGCCTCTATCGATTTCGCTTCTTGCCGTTGATCGCTTAATTGAATTTTTTTCTTTGCTAAAGAGTTCTAAAAAATTAATATCTCAACTCGTAGAATGGAATAGCCATAAGGATTTGTTTCCTCAAAGCACGAAAACAGATAACCAAAGTTCTACGATAGCTACTGTTTCTGGATTTGCTAAGGGAGTTGATGAAAGGGTTCATAGAGCTTCTGTTTTTTTTAGTGTTTCTACCATAGGAATTTTAGGCTGTGGGATTGATGAAATCTCTCCTAAAAAAAACAAAGAAATATTCTTCAAAGCCCAAGAAGAAAAAAAAGAAATGATTTTTATCAGTGAATTTTTTCCCACCCATAAGCCCGGGAAATATACATTTCCTTTGAGGAACCGTATTATTGCAGGATTCTCAAATTATTTGTTCATAATGCAAGCAGGGAGTAAAAGTGGAGCTCTGATCACTGCCGAATACGCTCTTCAGGAGAACCGAGAAATCATTTGTTTTGATCATCCCCTTTTTCGAAATACTAAACATAATTTAGGGAATCAAATGCTAATTAGTGATGGTGCCCATCAATTAAAAATTGAAAACCTATAATATAATAGGATTTATTAAACTTAGTTGTCAAAAATAGGGATTTTTAAAGAAAGAACTTCCAAAAATTAGTTGGATGATGTTATGCTATGAAATCCAAAAAACAAAAAATTGAAAATCCATCAGAACTCAAGGACAAAACCCTAGTAGTTGTTGAATCACCTGCAAAAGCCAAAACCATAAACAAGTATTTAGGGAAAAATTATATCGTCGAAGCTTGCATGGGGCATGTTATGGATCTGCCCAAATCCCGTTTAGGAGTGAATGTAAATAATGGTTTTGAACCTGAGTATCTGATTATTCGTGGGCGAGCAAAAATTTTAAATCACCTAAAAAAAATAGCAGAACTCACAAAAGGCGTTCTTCTAGCAACAGACCCAGACCGAGAAGGTGAAGCAATATCATACCACATTGCAAAAATCCTACAAGAAAAAAATTCGAATATAAAACGTGTAGAGTTCCATGAAATCACGGAAAGTGGGATTAAAAAAGCAATGCAATCACCACGGGATATCAATATGAATCTCGTAAACTCCCAACAAGCCCGAAGGATATTGGATCGTTTAGTGGGATATAACATCTCTCCCATCCTATGGAAGAAAATCAAGAAGGGGCTTTCAGCTGGACGTGTTCAATCAGTTGCTTTACGTTTGATTTGCGAACGAGAAGAAGAGATTCAAAACTTTATACCCGAAGAATACTGGACCATAGAAGCTGAGTTCTCCATCGACAAGAAGAAACTCAAAACCGAACTAATACAAATCCAAGGGAAAAAACCCGAAATCAAAAATCAAGAACAAGCAGAAGAAATACAAAAAAAACTCCCATCAATCTCGAATTATATTATTCACTCCATCAAAACCAAAGAAAGAAAACGACAGCCAACAGCTCCCTATACAACCTCCAAGCTCCAACAAGATGCTTCCAACCGATTGGGATTCACCTCTCAAAAAACAATGATGATTGCTCAACAACTATATGAAGGAGTAGAAGTAGAGGGAACTCCCGTAGGACTCATCACCTACATGAGAACAGACAGCACTCGAGTAAGTGAAGAAGCCATTCAGATGGTAAGGAACTACATCCAAGAAAAGATTGGAAAAGAGTATCTCAGCTCAGAAGTAAGGGTTTTTTCTAAAGCTTCAAAGAATGCTCAAGAAGCCCACGAAGCTATTCGTCCTACTAACGTTGAATTTACACCAGAGAGGGTCCAGCCCTATCTTGATAGGGATCAATTCCGTTTATACCAATTGATTTGGCAAAAGTTTGTTGCTTCTCAAATGGCAGAAGAGATCTCTGAAACCACATCCATTGACATATTAGGAATAAGCGATCAGCAAGAAGAATTTGTATTTCGAGCAAACTTCAAAAAAGTAAAGTTCAAAGGATTCACTTTGATATATCAAGAAGAAGATGACGAAGAAACAGGCAAAGAACTCCTACTCCAAGAAGGGAGCTCCGCAAAACTTTTAAAAGTCATCCCGAAGCAACATTTTACTCAACCTCCTCCTAGATATACCGATGCAACGTTAGTCAAAGTCTTAGAAGAAAGTGGTGTAGGAAGACCTTCGACTTACGCTCCTACAATACAAACCTTACTAAAAAGATATTATGTTGTTAGGCAACAAAGGGCTTTAAAAACTACAGAATTAGGCATCTTGGTTAACAAAATGCTTGTTGAGTATTTTCCTGAGTTAGTCGACATCCAATTCACTGCGAAAATGGAAGAAGAATTGGATCAAATTGCAAATTCGGAGATGCATTGGGTAGATATGTTGAAAAAATTTTATGATCCTTTTATGAAAAAAGTAGAGCATGCTCAGGCGCACATGCAATCGATGAGATCTTTTTTAGAAGAACCAACTGATGTAAAATGTGATAAATGTGGAAGACCAATGGTAAAAAAGATTGGAAGGAATGGGTATTTCTTGGCTTGCTCAGGCTTTCCTGAATGCACAAATGCCAAGCCTATTCCCCTAGGAAAATGCCCCAAGTGCGAAGAGGGAGATATTATCGCAAAAACTCTAAAAAAACAGAAGGGGCGTGTTTTCTACGGATGTTCACGTTACCCGGATTGTGAATTCACCACTTGGGACAAACCTGTAGAAAATCGATCATGTCCTCTTTGTGGAAAATTACTGTTAGAAAAAACAGAAAAACAAAAAGGAAAGTATATTGCTTGTTCTTCCTGCACATACATAGAGATACCCGAAGAAGCTCAAACTATTTCAGCTTTAGAAACAAATCTGGATCTATAGGATTTTCAAAACCAACACGAACTTCGTAATGCAGGTGATTTCCAGTAGCTCTTCCTGTCCTTCCTACATAGGCTATGATTTGATCTGCCGAAACCCAACTTTGTTCTTGAACTGTTATCCGGCTACAATGAGCATAGAGGGTTTGAAAACCTAATCCATGATGTATGATTACATAATTTCCATAACCACTGTTATTGGGTAGAAAAGAGACCTTTACAACTTTTCCATCATTCACAGCAATGATTGGGGTATTTTCTGCTGATGCAAAATCAACACCTGTATGAAAATTCCCTATCACATCGTTAAAAGGATCCTCTCGTACTCCAAATCCTGATGTGATATAAAAAGTTCCCAAAAACATTGGAGTTCCTTTGGGAATAACCGCATAGATATGAGTTTTATGCCATAGCTGTTCTAAAAGAAATTTGGTCTTGGTAAAAAACTCATGATTTATTTGTTCTTTTAGTTTGTTTGCTAAATCAATTTCTTCTTCGATTTTGGTTGTTCTTTGTTGGATTTGGTGGTTTTTTTGTTTTTTCAGATACTGATCAAGAAACTCATCCCACTTCGAGTATTCATAAAGTTTTTTTAAGTTCTTTTCTATTTTGTGAAAGTAATGGTTTTTGATTTGTAAAGAATAATATAGATTGATTATTAGATATTGCTTAGTTTTCAATTTTTCTGTAAAAACCTCATCTTGATATTTATCGATCCAAAATGTGAATACTAAAAAAATCATTATGTATAACAATACTATAAAAAATAAGATTGAAAAAAGATTGAGTCTTAGCTTTTTGGGGTCATTCCTTATGTCTGTGTAGATCATGATCGTAACCCCACCCCAACCCCAATTAATAAATTTTTGTAACTTACGTATGAGGTATCTATATTTTACGTAGTTAATGTTGCTAAACTCCATATTTTTCTTACCCTATTGGTAAAATACTTGATTTTAAAAGCAACAAAAATAGTTTTTTTTTATAATCAAAACTATAATCAAAACATCCAAAGAAAACTTTTTAGTTATGCTTAAAAAGATCAAGGAATTCTTCACTAAAAAAAGAACCATTGATTCGTTTCTTAAATATCCTGAGGGAAAAAGAATCTATCGAGAATTTCATTTCCTTAGAAGTCACATGATGGACAAAGAAGGAATGAAAATCATCCGTAGATTAGTCAAAAATAAATACAAAGCTTATTTTGTTGGAGGTTGTATACGGGATTTATTGCTACAACGCACTCCAAAAGATTTTGATATAGTTACGAATGCTACACCAAAAGAAATAAAACGATTATTTACAAATAGCCGAATCATAGGAAAGCGATTTAAGATTGTTCATGTTTATTTTAAATCCAAAAAACGTCCCGAAGATATAAAAATCATTGAGGTTTCGACTTTTCGTAAAATTCCCCAACATCGATTGAATCCTAATATTCAAGAAATTGATCATTCTCTCCTCAAAAGAGATAACATATATGGAAATTCGAAAGAAGATGCTTCCCGAAGAGATTTCACTATCAACGCTTTGTTTTTCGATCCCATAAAAGAGGTTTTGATTGATTATACGGGTGGAGTTGAAGACATCAAAAATCGACTGATTAGAGTGATTGGGCCTCCAGAAATCTCATTTAAAGAAGATCCAGTTCGTATGATACGAGCCATAAAATTTTCGATTTTATTGGATTTTCAAATAGAAAAAAAGAGCTCAAAAGCTATTCTAAAATACAAAGATGAAATACTAAAAGTAAACAAAAGTAGACTGCAAGAAGAATTCATGAAAATTTTTAAAACGGGATCTTGTGCTAAAACCATGGAAATGATGCATCAGTATGGGTTGTTTGATGTTTTATTTCCAAATTTGATCGAACATAGCATACCCTTAACAAACAAAACATTCAATTTTAAAAAGAAAAAGATTTCTTTTGCGGAAACTCTCATTTACCGTAGATTACAAATTGCAGATAGGATGTTGGTGGAAAGAGAGGATTTAACCTACAACATTTACATGGCTCTCATATTTGCTGATTTAGTGCATGAGGTTTTTCACCCAGAAAAGTGGAAACAAAAGAATGAAACCATAGATCAATACGTAAAGAAACAAATTTCCCCATATTTTCAGCATTTATCGATTGCAGGGAAAGATCAGGAAAGGATTTCTCAGATTTTCATTGCTCAAAGGCAGATTTCTTCCATTGATAAAGATGAAAAAACGATAAGCAAACAAAAATTATTGGACTTTAAAGAAAAGAAATACTTTTTTGAGTCATTCATGGTCTTTAAAATTTATGCTTTAGCTCTTGAAGATGAAGAACTTCTACAAAAAGCTTTAATATGGGAAATTGGTCCTCGTATCAAACCACCCGAAGATGCAAAGATTGTTTCTTTATACCACAAAACTCCCAAAACAGAATTTCGTAATTTTGAAGAAGAAGCTATTTGAGTTTCATTAAAACCAACAAGAAAATATACAAAAATCCCAAGAACCAAAGCCATCCAATACCAATCTTAGTATAGATAGTCGAGACATCCCTAATGATGGGAATATCAACAACTTGAACCTCTTCGGTCTCCTGCGAAGTCAAAAGATTTCCGTAAATTGGATGAATATATCTTCCTATGGGATCAACTGATGTACTTACTCCACTATTTGTAGATCGAACCAAAGATTTTCGAAACTCTATGGAACGAATTCTTGCTAACTCTAAGTGTTGATAACTTTGGATAGTTTTCCCATACCATTTATCTTGAGTAATATTTACTATAAAATCAATTGAAGATCTTGAGTTTCGAAAAAATTCTAAAACATAATCCGGCTGAATTACTTCATAACAGATCAAAGGCATAAAGTATCCAAATACTTCCCACTTTCGATTTTCGAAATATTTTTTGATTTTTTCTTCTGAGAGTATCTCATCAACAACTTGAAAAGGGAATTCTTTTTGTTCATTAATAGGATTTTGATAATTTTGTAAAGAATAAGGTATCAAAGTAAAATCAGTTCCGGGCTGAAATCTGCTATAACGAACCGACTCGGGAACGAACTGGATTAAGCCTGTTGAGTCCAAAAATTCTGCATAGGGAATTTGTTCACCAAAAGCTATCAATCTTCGTTTATGATAAATGGCATCTTTTTTCCCTAAGCGAGAAAACAGAGCTGACGAATTGTAAACTTGAATTCTATTACCCTTCAAACCATAGCCCAACTCATTAAAAAAAACATCCACATTGTATTTTCCATTGATGGAATGTATCAAATACTCAAAATTAGGATGGTAAACATTGAGCCTTAAAGTGATAAATTCTTTTTGAGTGGTATAGTATGGAATCGCTGACTCTGGTAAAACTACTAAGTCTAATTTACCTTCACTCTTCAAGATGGCTTCTTCTACAAGTCTGGGTATGGTCTTTGACATGAGTTCAATCAAGACATTTTCTGTTACTTTATTTTCACCATATTTCTCTAAGGGAGCATTGGGCTGGATGAGAGCTACGCGAATTTTTGGCACATTTTGGGACAAATTATCGTAATAATTGATCTGAAAAAAACCATAAACATGAATTAAAACAAAAAGAAAAAGAAAAACAGCATATATTTTAATCAGTTTAACTTTCAAAAGTAATTTATAATTTTTTATAAAAATTTTAAACAATCGATAAAACACATAGGAAAACAAAATATAAAAGAACGTGATTCCATGTATCCCAACAATATCTGCTATTTGAGAAAAATATAGATTTTGAGTTACTAAATTCCCCCAATACCAGTTGAAGACTTGGGGTGTAAAAATATCAAGTAAGGTAATTATTAGAGGGATCCCCAAAAGAGTATATTTTGAAAAAATACGAAATTTTGGTTTTAGTTTCGAAAGAAAAAGAAGTATCAAAGGGATTTTTGTATTCAGCAAAAAAGAATAGGGAATAAACAACAAAAGAGAAGCATATAAAGGGATTCCTCCATATTCAACAAAAAGATGAATAATCCAATGAAAAGCGAAGACACATCCACTCAAAGCAATCAGAAACGAATACAAAAGAATCTTTTTGATGGATTGATGTTTTAAAACATCCCCTACGTAAAATAAAACCCACGGAACCATCCATCGTAAAACAGGAACACGAAAAGGCTCCAATGACAAGGTCCCGATAATTCCAAAAAGAATCGACAATCCCACTAAAAGAAGATTCTTCTTCATAAATGCATCCTTTGGCTAAGGCTCTCTTTGACAAAACTCATCATTTTATTTATGAGTATAATGAAAAGCCCTTTCAACTTTCTTCTGGGAAATTATCCCATCATTATTTCAACTGTAAAAAGATCACATTACATCCTGAATATTTATGGGAGCTCTCTAAAGCGATATGTGAAGAACTACTACCGAAAAATCAAATCCCTGTCCCCAAAGCAGTGGGGGGGATGACCTTAGGAGCTGATCCAATAGCCTATGGGATTTCTTTTTATTACTTCCAAAAGGGTGTAATTTGTTATCCTCTAATTGTTCGCAAAGAAACAAAAGAACATGGAACGAAAAAACGTATCGAAGGTTTGATTGAAAATTTAGATGAAGTTTTAGTGGTTGATGATGTGATCACCACAGCCTCTTCGACTTTGAAGGCTATATCAGCTTTTCGAGAAATGAACCTAAAAGTTCAACATGTAGTATGTATCATCGATCGAGAAGAAGGAGGGAAGGAAGCCCTCCTTCAGGAGGGAATTTATTTGCATAGCTTATGGAAAAAATCCGACTTTGTGAAGGTCGAATCTTTTTGAATTTAAATAGCTCCTACGAAATCCTTACTTTCTGTTTCCGTGTTAACAGAAAAGAGAAAATCCCGATTCATCCTTCCTATGAAGTCCTTTCGGATACCTTTAGGGCAGACGGCTTCGCATTCATATTGATTGGTGCAGTTTCCAAACCCTAATTCATCCATTTTAGCAATCATTCGTTGAGCTCTACGCTTTCTTTCTGGTTGTCCTTGAGGTAATAAACCTAAATGAGAAATTTTGGCTGACACAAATAACATTGCCGAAGCATTTTTACAAGAAGCTACACAAGCTCCACAGCCAATGCATTCGGCAGCGTTCATTGCCTCGTTGGCTATGTCTTTTTGAATCAATATAGTATTACCATCAGGAGCGTTCCCTGCATGAACCGTGATATATCCACCCGCCTCAATGATTTTATCAAAAGCGCTCCGATCCACCATTAAGTCCTTTAAGACGGGAAAGGCTTTTGCACGGAAAGGCTCGAGATATAACTCATCTCCATCTTTGAAACGAAACATGTGAAGTTGACAAACAGTAGTTCGTCCCTCAGGAGCATATTGTCTTCCATGAGCTACGCCATTGATCATGAAACCACAGCTACCACAAATGCCTTCTCGACAATCATGTTCAAAAGCTACTGGTTCTTCTCCTTTTTCAATTAGCTGGTTATTCAAAACATCTAAAAGTTCAAGAAAAGACCAATGTGGACTCACTTTTTCTACATCATAGCGAACAAATTTTCCTTCATCGTTGGGACCTGATTGTCTCCATATATATAACGTGATTTTCATAAAAAACTCCTTATTTATAACTCCTTATTGATGGTTTTACAACTTCAAATTTTAGTTCTTCTTTGTGTAATATGGGAGTATTACCTACTCCTGTATATTCCCATGCAGCCACATAAGCAAATTTTTCATCATTACGCACGGCTTCTCCATCAGGGGTTTGATATTCTTCTCGGAAGTGTCCTCCACAGGATTCTTCTCGATGTAAAGCATCATATGCCATAAGTTCTGCAAACTCCAAAAAGTCCGCAACTCGACCCGCTTTTTCTAAGGTTTGGTTGATAGACTCACCATTACCTGATACTCGTACTTCTTTCCAAAAGCGTTCTCGAATTTCGGGGATTTTCTTTAGTGCTTCCTCGAGACCTTGTCGATTTCGAGACATACCAACTTTATCCAACATCAATCTTCCTAATTCCATGTGAAAATAATCGGGAGACTTCGAACCATTCACGGAAAGAAGCCTTTTGATGTGTTTTTCTACTTCTTTGGCTGCATCATTAAATTCTGGTAAATCCGAAGAAACCTTATCCCAACTTACGGTTGCTAAATAACCACCGATGGTATACGGCAAAATGAAATAACCATCCGCAAGACCTTGCATCAAAGCACTTGCTCCCAAGCGATTTGCCCCATGATCGGAAAAATTCGCTTCCCCTATCACAAACAAACCAGGAATATTGCTCATAAGGTTATAATCTACCCACAAACCTCCCATGGTATAGTGAGGAGCTGGATAAATCCTCATGGGGACCTCATAGGGATTTTCATTCGTGATTTTTTGATACATTTCAAAAAGGTTTCCATATCGTTCAGCAATCTTTTCTTTTCCCAATCTTTGAATGGCATCTTTAAAGTCTAAATACACAGCATAAGGTTTTTCTCCTGGTCCTACTCCCCTTCCTTCATCACAAACATATTTTGCCGCTCTGGAAGCAATGTCTCGTGGAACCAAATTCCCGAAACTTGGGTATTTTCGCTCAAGGTAATAATCTCGTTCTTCTTCGGGGATTTCGTTGGGATGGCGCTTGTCCCCTATTTTTTTTGGCACCCAAACTCTTCCATCGTTTCGAAGTGATTCAGACATGAGGGTCAATTTTGATTGATAATCTCCGGATGCGGGTATACAAGTTGGATGGGTTTGTGTAAAGCATGGATTCGCAAAGTAAGCTCCTCGTTTGTATGCCCGATACGTAGCAGTCACATTACAATTCTTTGCATTCGTGGACCAGAAGTAAACATTACTATAACCACCCGTAGCTAAAACAACAGCATGAGCACTGTGTTTAGTGATCTTTCCAGAGACCAAGTCTCTTGTGATGATACCTCTTGCATGTCCATTTACAATCACCACATCTAACATTTCATGTCGAGGATATAGCTTGACATTCCCTGCATCAACTTGTTGCATCAAAGCCTGATAAGCACCAAGAAGTAATTGTTGTCCGGTCTGTCCACGAGCGTAGAAAGTTCTTGATACTTGAGCTCCACCAAAAGAACGATTTGCCAAATACCCACCATACTCACGAGCAAAAGGAACCCCTTGAGCAACGGCTTGATCGATGATATTCACACTCACTTCTGCTAAGCGATAGACGTTTGCTTCTCTTGATCGGAAATCTCCCCCCTTGATGGTATCATAGAAGAGTCTGAAAATACTATCCCCATCACCCTGATAGTTTTTTGCAGCGTTAATTCCACCTTGCGCAGCAATGCTATGAGCTCTTCTTGGGGTATCATGAAAAGTAAACACTTTCACATTATAACCCAAACCACCTAAGGTAGCCGCTGCTGAGGCTCCAGCTAAACCTGTTCCAACCACTATTATATCGTATTTTCTTTTATTTGCTGGGTTAACTAATTTTAGTTCAAAACGATGTTTACTCCATTTTTGTTCAATCGGACCTGTGGGAACTTTTCCATCTAAACTCATAGGAACTCCTTCTATAAATTATTTTAATTAATAATACCTAATAACACTGACAATGGAATGACGGAATATCCTAAAAATACAAATATAGCAAAAGCCCTTGAAAACTGGATTAACTTTGGGAAATTTCTTTTGTTTGCAAAACCTAAGGTTTGAAATGCGCTTTGAAAAGCATGATCCAAATGCATAGCTAAAAGTAACATAGCGATGATATAGCTCAAAGAAATCAAAGGATTTCGAAAACTAAAGATTACCATTGAATACACATCGGGTCTTCCCATGGAGTCAGTAAGATTTCCTTTATAGGTTTCGGGTTGTATCACACCAAATGTGTAATGAAGCAAATGATAAACTACAAATGAAAATACAACCAATCCAGAAAGAACCATAGTTCGAGAAGACAAACTAGCCTTGATGTATTCTTTTTTGTAGTAGGGGACTGGTCGCGCCATTTTGTTTTCAATATTCAACTGAATAGTAAAAAAAACATGAAGAACAAACACAACAAGTAGTCCAATTCTTGCTACCCACAAAAGTCCGCCTAGGTCATGCAAAGCCTGAGCATAAGAGTTCATGGCATCCGGACCTAAAAACATATTCCAGTTTCCTAACATGTGGGCGATGATAAAAAGGATTAAAAGAATCCCTGTGATAGCTACAATGGTTTTTCTTCCAACAGACGTGGTGAATAAGCGTTTGACGATCATTGAGGGAACTCCTTAGGAATTATAAAGTGTTTTTATATATCACTTTTTATAATTCAACTTTGTTGTAAATTGAAAATTATGTATTCTATACAAAATTAATGATTTTTTGTGTGGAACTTAATTCATTGTAGGTAAAGTTTAATTTTGATTGCTTTTCGAAGTAAAAAATTGGGAGCTAGTGGATTTGAACCACTGACCTCTTGCATGTCAAGCAAGCGCTCTAACCAGCTGAGCTAAGCCCCCTAAAAACAAAAACACAGAAATTTATCTTGATGTCAATCTTTATTTTTATGCATGGATTGAAGATATTTTATCTTGTTTTTTGATTGCTGATAGTAAAACTTCCGATACATCCATAACTTTTACTTCTTCTTGCTTTCCTTTTGCTTTAACGCCGTCGGTAATCATTATCATGCAAAATGGACAAGCAACACCTATCATATTGGCTCCAGTTTTGAGCAACTGTTCAGTTCGTTTGATGTTGACACGTTCGTATTTTTCTTCCATCCACATTTGAGCTCCCCCTGCCCCACAACATAGACCTTTTTTTCTGTGATCTTCTGCCTCAATAATAGAAGTACTGGTTGACTGCTCAAGTAAGTTTCTTGGTTCATCATAGATACTGTTGTATCTTCCCAAATAGCATGAGTCATGGTAGGTAATACTTATGGATTTTAGCTTTTCTTTTTTTTCTGGATCCAAAGTGATTTTTCCTTCTTTTATGAGTTTATCAAGAAACTGAGTGTGATGATAGACTTCATAGTTTCCACCAAACTGTGGATATTCGTTTTTTATTGTGTTATAGCAATGAGGACATGCTGTGACAATAGTCTTTACATTATACTGATTTAATGTATTTACGTTGGTTTGAGCTAACATTTGGTATAAGTATTCATTTCCTCCACGTCTTGCGCTGTCTCCCGAGCAATTTTCTTCCGTGCCTAGAATTCCAAAAGAGACTCCTGCGCTCCGAAAAATTTCTACTAAAGTTCTCGCTACTTTTCGATTCCTTTCATCAAAAGATGCTGCACACCCTACCCAATACAGGACCTCTACATTGGGATCTTCTGCTAAAGTTTTCACTCCTAAGCCTTCTGCCCAATCAGCTCTTGTGTGAGCCCCTATTCCCCATGGATTTGCGTTTTTTTCCATGTTGGTGAATGCCAACTGGAGCTGAGAAGGAAAGTTACTTTCTCCCAAAACCAAATACCTTCTCATTTCCAAAATAGCATCTAATTGGTTATCTCCAACAGGACAGGTTTCCACACAAGCATAACAAGTAGTGCAGGACCAAAGTTCTTCTTCTGTGATATAAGGTTCTCCAATCACTCTTGAGTTGGCTGATTCTGTGTTTGATAGAATCTCATTGGCGTAATCCATCATGGCATGCTTAATATCCACCATGATCTTTTTGGGATTGAGGGGTTTACCAGTTCGATTTGCAGGACATTCCACTGTGCATCTTCCACATTCAATACAGGATAAACTATCTAAAAGAGTGGTCCATTTGAATTCTGTTATGTTTGCTGCTCCCCATACTTGTGAATTTTCAATGTCGATGTAATCCATAGCACCACGTGGCTTTTCCCGTATCAAAAAGAAATTTGCAGGAGCATATAGTAAATGAGAGTGCTTAGAATTGGGTATGTAAATCATAAAAGCATACACAGTAGCTAAATGAAGCCACCATGCGAACTCTAATAGAGACCTTGCCTCAAAAGGCTGATCCATTCCCAAAAACTCCAGTAAAGGAAACATCAAAGTATTTACCCAAGAGAAGGCATGGTTTTCCAAATAGGCTTTAGCGGTTAAACCCACAATTGTAGAAACCATCAACACAGAAATCAAACCAATCACAATGGCAGATTGAGGTGAAGGAATATCCAAACCTTTTGCCTTCAAAATCCAACGACGATAAGCAAAAAACAAAAGACCTACCAAAACCAGAATAGAAAAATTAAGAACAATTGCTTCATAAACGTGCTCACCAGAAGCAACCACGACCAAAAGTAAAGCCAAAAATTTTATCCCAAGAAGTGATAGTATCTTCCATTGCAAAGAAACATTTCGATTGGGATCATAATTATTTTTCCCATCGAGGTGAACGTAGAGCTGATACGTCAAAACCATTAGAATTATTAAACCAACAATGATTGCTAATGCGGAGAATTCATTCAAAGAAAAGATTTGAATGTATCTAGATATCGTAAACAAATAAGGATCAATCCCAAGTAATTGAAAGATTGACCAGAGATTCCCCGCAATCATTTGGCTTGTTGTGTGAAAAATATAAACAATAAATCCATAAAAGATAAATGCATGCATGATACCTCGAAGAGGGTTTTTATAGAGCTTTTGTTGGAACAAAACATTAAAAAGAAAAGAACGAATCCGTGCATCCCACGAAGCAAGGTCTTTTACAGGTTGGGACTTATTCATGATACGAACGCGATATACAATCGCGTAAACGAAAGCCATCAGGGAACCAAAAAAAACTACAAAATGAAAAAGGTTGATAAGTATATCTCGAAGTTCCATAGAAACTCCTTTTTTAAATGTTATTCAATTATTTTTTGAAGTATTGTGTGTCTATCTCTTTTAAAAGCCATGTCGCTTAGCTGAGACTCATAAAATTGTTCTTGATTTGAACTTGATTTTTTTAGTTTCTTTTGGAAACATACCACTTGTGGAAAACTTAGTCTACATCTCCATTGGAGTTTTGATCTTTGTTTCTTTGATTGGTGTTGTTTGGATTTATAAATACTTGACTTCGGCGGGGGATTTAGACGAAGCTCAAAGCTTGATCCAAAAAGGACACTACAAAGACGCCATTGTTCTTTTAGAAAAGCAATTGGAAAAAGATGAGCGGGATCCTAACGTAAACTTCCTTTTGGCTCAAGCTTACGAAAAATTAGGGGATCACTCCAATGCTATTTTGTATGCACGAAGAATCTTAAAGTTCGGAAGATACAACCAAAATGTAAATGAAATTGTTGTTCGAACCCATCTGGCACATTCTTTAGAAAAAAATGGAAATTTCAATGAAGCAAAAAATGAATTTCTTATTCTTACTACTATTGAACCTACCAACATAGAACACTTTTATAATGCTGGGCGCTTACTTTACCGAGCAAAATTATATCAAAACTCAATGAATGTTTTAAAACAAGGACTCCAACTTAACTCAAAACATTTTCCAACTCTAACCACCTTAGGAAAAGCGTGTTTTCATTTGAAATTTTATACTGAAGCGAAGAATTATTTAGAAAAAGCAAAAGAAATCAATCCCCATGATTCAGAAAACCTTTATTATTTAGCCCAAACCCTTAGATATCTTGGAGAATTTCAAAAAGCTATACAATATTTGGATATTGTTGAAAAAGACAGCAAGTTAAAGTCAAGGGCATTACTTTTGAAAGGAATTATTTTGATTGATACAGAATCCTTTTCTCAAGGCATAATGGAATTAGAAAAAGCAAGCGGTATGTTCCCCAAAGGAACTCAAGAGAATTTACTTACACATTATTACATTGCTCTAGCGGCAGAAAAACTCAAAAATATCGAAAAAGCCCTTGAACATTGGGAATACATCCATAGTACTCAGCCAGATTACAAAGATGTAAAAGCCAAACTCAAACAATATTCTGATTTTAAAACAAGCGACATCATAAAAGATATTCTAACCTCAAACAGAGTTCAATTTGAAACTTTGTTTCGCAAAATTATAGAGAAACTCAATTATAAAGCCTTATCTCTCAATGTTGATAGTGACTCGACTATAACAGCAGTTTGTTCTAATTATGCAAATCCTCAGTATAAAACCAATAGCATCCTTATTCGATTATACAGAGAAATGAAACCCGTATCAGAATCACAAGTAAGAGAATTCCATGAAGCCATGAAAATGGAAAATGCCTACAAAGGGATCTATATGTGCGTTTCTGATTTTCATCCCAAAGCCATTGAATATTGCTCAAATCGCCCGATTGATCTTTACAATGCAAATTCAATTACAAAACTTTTCGAAAACAAAGTTTAAGAAATGGAATTGGAAAAACAAACTCAAATCTCATTGAAAGAAATTTTAGTTTCTGAACATTTTATAGACATAATCGAATTTTTCAAAAAAGAACTTTCTTTAGCATTAAATATCGAAAGTGCAATTTTATTTTTAATCAATAACGAAAATGAGTTATTTTTATTGAATAACCAAAAAGATGTAGAAGATAGTGAATGGACACTGATTAATGAATTTTTTCGCAGGCAGGAAAATATTTTAATCAATTACAATAGCGAAATAGCAAAGCTGCATGAACTAAAAAATTCAATCTTGATTTTCAACCTTGCTATTAATGAAAATTCAAATCAAATCCCATTAGGAGTACTCTTCCTCAGAGCTAAGCCAAACAACCTTTTTTACGATACGGACCTACAAACCATCAAAAATGTTTTTGATATATTCGTAAAAACCGTCAAAAATGGTCTATATAAAGATGGTCAGATTTATATTCCCTTACAAAATTCTCTTTTCATGTTGATGGAAAACTCAAGGCTGAACTATATCAATCAGGATTTACAAAAAAAGTTTTATTCTCTGCTTGAGGTATCGAATATTATTAACTCTTCCAAAAAGTTGGAAGAAATGATACAAAATGTGTTAGAAAGTGCAGCGAAGGTATTACGAGCTGAGAGTGCGAGTTTATTTTTGATCGATAAGCAAACAGGAGATTTGGTTTTTGACATTATCACAGGGAAAAGCAACTTAAAAGGTATTCGTATTCCCAAAGGAAAAGGAATTGCAGGGAAATGCGCTGAGACCCAAAAATCTTTTATTGTGAATGATGTTAGGAGCAATCCTGATTTTTATCAGGATGTAGATAAAATCAGTCATACTACAACAAGAAATTTAATAGCATGTCCTTTGGTGGTTCATAACGAAGTGATTGGAGTGATTGAAGTCATCAACACACTGGATCGCTCAGAGTTTTCCCAAGAAGATTTAGAGCTATTCCGTAGTTTCTCGGACTCCGTAGCTATCGCACTACAAAGAAGAAAACTCATGGATGAGATTGAAAGAACCAATATCCAATTAGAACAAAAGGTTCGAGAATTAACAACCCTTCATAAAATAGCCCAAATTTTAGTGGAAAACCAAGATATTCAAGTTATTGCAAGAAATGTTTTAAATACAATCCAAAATGAGCTAAAAATCAATCGTCTTTCTTTTGTGGTATATGATTACAACTTCAAAAAGTTTCATATTTTAGCAAATATTGGATTCCAAATCCATGATTGGGAGATTTCACCAAAACTTATCCAATTTGTATTTGAAAAAAAGATCCCGTTCTACATAAGAAACTTTGATGACATTCCTGAACTCCAACCTTATATCACTCCTGAGAGGTATCAATCAAAATCAGCGATTTTGATTCCTTTAATCAAAAGTAATGGAAGTCCTTTTGCAGTTCTGTGTGCCACAGAACCTCATGGCAAACTTCATTTTGAAAATGATGATTTTCGTATCCTGCTTACAATAGGTTCTCAAGTATCGAAAACATATGAAAGTATTGAGTATGCAGGAATTCAAAAAGAAATAGAAATCACTGCAAGGATACAAAAAAATATTCTTCCCACAGATATATCTAAACATCACGAATTAGAGTTTTTTGCAAATACCATTCCAGCCAAAACAACTGGTGGCGATTTTTTTGATTATTACATTGAGTCCCCTTATGGCGATGCCTATTTTGTCATTGCCGATGTTTCTGGGAAATCTTTACCAGCAGCCATTTTTATGGCAGTAGCAAGTTCTATTTTGAGAACTGTGATGAGAAAAGAACATGATCCCTCGAAGATCTTACTCCATTCGAATGAATTACTTTTTGAAGAGTCAGAATCAGGAATGTTTGTCACAGTTTTTTTGGCGAAATATAACTCAAAGGAAGGGATTTTAGAATATGCCACTGCAGGTCATAATCATATGATTTTGGTTCACGAAGATGGAAGTTATGATTTACTCAATGCAAAAGGTTTTCCTTTAGGAGTTTTGAAATCAACAGAAATTCATTACGATAAAAAAACCATTCCTTTGAAAGATGGAGATATCCTTGTGCTCTACACAGATGGAGTAACAGAGTCTACTGATAATGAAAATCAAGAATATGGCATTGAAAGATTAGTTCGAAAAGTAATAGAACATCGTCATCTAAAGTCAGAGGAAATCATAAAGAAAATTTATGATGATGTAGTGCATTATACTAATAAAGATATTTTAGATGATGATTTTACTTTGCTCATTTGCAAGTTTTCCTTGAGGTTCAAAAAGAATTCTTTCTCGCTGATCTTACCTGCAAAAGTTGAAAGCGTCCCTAAATTGATTAATGAAATTTATCGAATCTTACGAAGATTCCAAACATCAGAAGATATACTCAACGATATTCTTTTGGCATGCGATGAAATCGCTACGAATATTGTTTCTTACGCCTATAAAGGACTAAACGTACATAAACCTATCTTCAAATGTAAAATCCGATACCAAAATAAAAAAATTATTATCACCTTCATCGATAAAGGAAAAGAATATAACTTTTACAATCTACAAAAGCCTGATATCCAAAAAAATCTTTTGGGCGAAAAAGTGGGTGGTTTCGGTATATACTTAATTCACACTTTAATGGACAAAGTTCGTTATGTGCACAAAGATGGAGTAAACTTCTTAACCATCATCAAGCAAATTTAATAAAATCATAAATCAAAATAGTTGTTGAATTCTTATTCAAACTTAAAATTAAGAATATAACTCTATGCTAGGAGATCCTTTATGAATTTTGAGACTTCTGAAAAGAACAATCATATCATTGTTGCCTTGCATGGAAGGATTGATGTGCATATGGCTACAGAATTAGAAGCTTATTTAAATGATTTGATTGAAAAGCACCCAACAAAAAATTTAGTTTTAAATTTGAGCGATGTTGAGTATATGTCTTCTTCTGGATTAAGGGTGTTTGTTTCCGTAATGAGGCAACTAAAAGAGAAAAATCGCCAGCTAAAACTTACCAATTTATCTTTGCCGGTCAAACGAGTATTTGAAGTAGTAGAGCTCATGGATATGTTTCATATTTATGAAGACGAAGCTGACGCAATAGCATAACATGTTTCTTTTTAAAAAATTTCTCTACCAATTCATTCATTTTTTTAATGTTCATCCTGAATTCTTTGATTTAGTTCGAAGTGGCTTTTCTCTTACAAATCCGAAAAAAGCAGAATTCCCTTCTGAGAATTTGCCTTTAGCATCTCGGGTGATTGCCTCTGGGATGTGGAATTACTGTTTTTTTCAGTTTTATCGAAATTTTATTGGACCTTATTGGGTAGAAAGACAATACAATCCTAAGGATCCTTCCTTTATCCCTCGAGCGAGCTCCATGCTGAGCTTGAACTTAACCCATCGTAATTGGTTTGGGTTTCGAGGTCCGAATTCAAGTAGCTTTTCTATTATTGATCCTGCTGGAGCGTTCTCCCCCGTTATAGGTTATTACACAATTGAACTGGCTTTCCGACACAAATATCAGTTTTTTACTCCCAATCGTAATGACGTAAATATCAAAATTGAACTCGAGGAGAACCTACCAATCCCCATTATAACTTACACCAAAAACGATTTACAACTAAAATGGAAGCTCATAGGAGATAAAACCACCAATACAACAATCTTAAGCTTGATCGAATACAGAGTTTTGGATTCGAATTGGGATTTAATCATAGGCATTCGTCCTTTCAATACAGAAGGAGGAACTATCATCAATCATTTACTCTACGAAGAAGAAGAAAACTTTGCAAGCGTTTATGTGAATCACGAAAAAGAAATCATATTTCTAACCAAACCTGATGAGGTGCATCTTTCAAATTTAGAAACAGGAGATGCGTACTTAGAAAGAACCAACAATAAAGAAATCAATTGTCCTCATGGAGTTTCCACAGGGGCTCTTATTTATCGATTATCTCCGAGTTTAAGTCATCCCATTTTGTTTTATGTTCGAACCTATGAACAACTTGCTCCGGCTCAATTAGACCCTTTTGATTCCATAGGAGACATTACGGAAAAACGTAAAACAAAAGCAAAAGACGTAGAAAGCAATAAGAAAATTAAAACAAATTATATTCTACGTTGTTATGAACCTATTACGAATATTTACAAAAACCAACAACGTTTTTATCAAGAGATTGAAGATTCTAAATCCCAATGGAAAGAATCCGTTTCAAAGAAAAGTTCTTTTATTACAGCCAAAAAGATTTGGAACGAAGCTGCTGATGTTCATAGCAACATTGTCTTTGAATTACAAACAGAAAAGAAAATCACACCGGGAGTTTATACCTATCGGCAGTTTTGGTTCCGGGACTCTGCTTTTATGCTTTCTGCTCTATCAAGTTGGAATTTTTTAGAAGAAACGAGAAAAGTACTAGAAACCTACCCAAAGCGTCAAGAAAGTGATGGTTTTTTCAAATCCCACGAAGGTGAGTGGGACTCAACAGGACAAGCGATTTGGACTATCATTGACTATTACAAAAAATCAGGCGACCTTGAATTATTAAAAGAAACCCTTCCTTCCATCATAAAAGGAGCTCATTGGATTATCAAAAAAAGAAGAAAAGGTTATCAAAAGAAATTACTTCCTTCAGGTTTTAGTGCAGAACATCTCGGACCTGCTGATTATTACTATTGGGATAATCTTTGGTCTATTGCTGGGCTTCGAGATGCCGCTTATGCATGTTCATTATTCCCTGAGTTTAAAGAACACCACAAATACTTCCAAAAACAAATGGAAATTTATGCAAAAGATTTTTTGGAAATCTCTCGTTATGAAAGGGAAAAGTATGGCGTATTAACAGCTGCTCCCAATCGAGATATTGATCCTGGAATAATTGGTAGCATTGTGGATTTATATCCTTTACAACTGAATTTGCTTTCACATCAAGAAATCCAAAATACACTAAGAACACTGTATAAAAATTACTTTATTGATAATTTGTTTTTTCATCCTATTATTCACTCGGGATTTAATATTTATCTTAGTTTGCAAGTGGCTCATAGCTTTTTGAAGTTAAACCAAGTTAAAATAGCAAGAAAAATTCTAAAAAATGTCCTAAAGAAAAGAGGAAAGTTCTGGGCATATCCCGAAGCCATACACCCCACGACAGAAGGAGGAGTGATGGGGGATGGCTTCCATGGCTGGGCTTCTTCTGAGTTGATTTTGCTTTTTCGAGAATTAGTCATCAGTGAAACCAAAGATAAAATCTTTATCTTTAAAGGAATACGAAAAAAGGATTTGTGGAATTCTCAGTTTTTGTTTGGTCCTTTCCCCTTGTTGAGGAATAAATTAACCATCAAGGGACATTTTAGTCAGTTCGATAGCGAAATTTTGTTCGATTGGAATTTGCCTTTAGGACAGGAGTTTCAAGAAAAAGAATTCATCATCAATCTTCCCTTTAAGGAGGAAATAAAAAACTTCAAAATCCAAATGGAACCCCATATCTCTCATAAAATCATTAGGAACCAAATTTTTTTTATTGGCTTTCCTCAAAAATTGAAAATCCATATTTACAAACTAAAATAATTTTTTGGTTTCGTATAAAGATAAAAAAAAATTAATTTCTTAAAAAATCATTGCAGTTACGAGCATATATTTAGAATAAAGTATGAAAATGATATCGCAGAAATTGCAAAAAACCAAACTGATTATAGTTTTATTTTCACCGTTGGTTTTATTATTTTTCTCTGCTAGTTTTCTGTTTTATATTCTGGCAATTCAACCTTTAAAGGAAGTTTACAAATCTGAGTATTCTGTTTTTGATCTCAATAAACGTATTGTTCTGACAATGGATTTACAAAAAGAACGAGAGTTTCTTTTACATACGACTATCTCAAATCAATCTCTCTTTAATGAAATCAAAAAGAATATCTATGGAAATAGAAATTTAAATGAACAAGAATTACTATTAACTGAGGAATTACTCCAAAAGATCAATTATATTCGAAACAATCCAAAGGATGGTATTTCCTTATATGAAGTTTATAGAACCTATACCGATAGTATCAGCAACATCATCAGAGAAACAAAAATTTATTATAAATACAAAATAAGTGACATAGAGCTCTATCGTTTTCTATTAGGAAAAACCATTTTCTTCATTATTCTGGAAAATGCTTATAAAGAAAAAGAAATTTTATTTCTATTAAACTTTGTTCAAATTCCACCAGAAATCAAACAGAGATTATTCAAGGAATTCTTAGAGGCAGTTGAACTACAAAAATTGTATACCATAGGTATGATCAACATTTCACCAGAGAAATTTAGAGAAAAACTTATTAAAATCAAAAACAATAATATCATCCAAAACATACGTAACCAAATGATAATCAATGGAATGCAACCTATTATTTATAGAGACAAGGAAATCCAAAAAATTTATAATGAGAACATTCAATCTTTACTTGATTTTTACCAGTATCATCATGACGAGATTTTATTTTACCTAAAAGAAAAAAAGAATGCAGCTTTCAGGAATTTTTTTATTTTAAGTTTCATAAGTTTGATTCCTTTCGCTCTATTTCTCTGGTCTGCCTATGGAGTAAGGGAATACTATAAAAATATTGAGATGATGGCGATTAAAGATCCTTTGACAGAACTTTATAACATTCGATATTTTCGATTCATAGTTCAGAATAAATTCAAAGAATCAAAAAAAACCAATAATTCCTTGTCCCTATTGCTGTTAGATTTAGATAATTTTAAGCAAATCAATGATCAATATGGACATGAAGTTGGTGATAAAGTATTATGGGAATTTTCGGAAATTCTAAGATCATACAATCATAATTTCTACGTTTTTCGTTACGGCGGTGATGAGTTTATCATCCTTATGCCTAACACGTCAAAAGATAAAGCAATTGCCTTCTCAAAACAACTAAAAGAAGTTATCAACCAAAAAGAAATCATGATAGATTCCCATAACATCATAAAAATCCAATTTTCTATGGGAATTGCTTCATATCCAGAAGATGTTAACGATCACCATCAGTTGTTAAGATCCGCTGATGCTCTTCTTCTTCTGGCAAAGCAAGCTGGCAAAAACATCATACAATATATTTAAACAAACTTAAAATTTGCTCTGATTTTGAATTGACGAAATGATAGGTAATGAAAAATTGTAGATTACCTGCGGGTGTGGTGTAACGGCAGCACAAAAGCCTTCCAAGCTTTTGGAGGGGGTTCGAGTCCCCTCACCCGCTGAGTCATTATCATTATTAATGGATTTGAAATCTTCTTGTAAAAAATAATTGATAATCTCGCATTCATGAATAATTCCACACAAATCTCACAACAAAAAACCAACTCAAAAGATAAAAGTGAAATGCAAGGGCTTAGAGCTCTTATTGTAGAAGACGAAGAAGATATCCAAAACATTTTAGCTTATAACTTAGAAGCGGAAGGATTCATTGTCTCAAAAACTGACAATGGAATTGATGCATGGAACAAAATTCAAAAGAACCTTCCTGATATCATTTTGTTGGACATCATGATACCTGGAATCAATGGCTTAGATTTATGTAAAAAAATTAAATCCCATTACAATGTTCCCGTGATTATGGTAACAGCGAAATCAGGAGAGTTGGATGCAATCTTAGGGTTAGAGATTGGAGCAGATGATTATATTAGAAAACCCTTTAGTCCGAGGGAATTGATTGCAAGAGTAAAAGCGGTTCTTCGCAGACATAGAGGTGATGAAGAACTACAAGAAGGTTCCATTACAATCGGTGGAATCCACATGAACAAAACTGCTCATAGAGTTACCATCAATGGACGAGAAGTGGACTTAACTTTAATTGAATTTAAACTTTTGAAGTTATTCATGGAAAATCCCGACATCGCTTTTACAAGAGATAAACTTTTAGATAGAGTATGGGGTAGAGAAGTTTATGTTTCCGACCGAACTGTGGACGTGAATATCAAGCGACTTCGAGAGAAATTAGGAGAAGAGAAACATCGATTAGAAACCATACGCGGAGTTGGCTATCGTTTCCGAGGGAATTGATTTGATTTTTCTTTTTCCTTTGGAATGAAAGGTATTCTCTATCGGCTTATTCTTATAGTAACTGCTTTTTACGTAATTTTTCTTTTTTCGTTTTTCGTTGTTTATCTAAAAGATAATACCATTTTTTTTCAGAGAATCTTTGTCTTTATTCCTGTTACTCTTGGTTTGTATTTGTTTACGATTTATTTGATCATTAGAACTAGCAATTACATTGTAATTCCTATTAAGCAAATTCTCCTACAATTTGAAAAATTCCCCAAGGTTGATAACTTCGATAGCATCCAAACAAAGATTTCGGAAATCCAATTATTAAAAAATTATACTCATGATTTTTTGAATCGATTCTCAAAGCACTTAGAGGAACTCAATTTAGAAAAAAGTCTTTTGAATGCCCTTTTAAACAACCTGAAAGAAGGGGTTTTGTGCCTACATCATGATGGAAAAATTCTATACATTAATGAATTTGTTCAGGAAAAATTTTGCTATACCATAGAAGAAAGATATAATAAAACCAATGAGCTTATTGGCAGTAATTATTTCGAAGTGATTAAAAATTCTACTATCTTGGATATAATTTATAAAGTTTTATACGGGAAAAATTCTGAATATGTTTTTGGTGGATACAAGATTGATCAGAATATCTTTGAGTTCTCTAATAAAGATCATTACTATCAACTTCGCTATTATCCTATATCGTTCCAAGGCTTAAATTCACCTCAAGAAAATGAAAAGCTTTATTTGTTCATAATCAATGATATAACTCAGGAACAAAACGTCAAGCGATTGCGAGAAGATTTCTTACAAAATGCAAGTCATGAGTTAAAAACCCCCATCACGAGTATCAAAGGCTACACAGAAACTTTACTGGATCGGATAGAACTTAATGCCAAAGACAAACTGATAACTACTTTTTTAGAAGGCATTTTAAGAAATGCAGAAAGAATGGAAAGGATCATTAATGATATGGTGATGATTTCGTCTTTAGAATCAAAATCATATCCTTTCCATCCGATTGAGTTGGATTTAAGGCAATTTTTTTCAGAATTAAACTATATCATTGAAGGTATTTTAAAAACGAAAAATCTAAAGATAATTTATAAATTTCTTGGAAATGTCCCTAAGATTTACGCTGATCCACTTTTGCTGGAACATCTGATCTTAAACTTAGTTAGTAATGCTGCGAGATATTCAAAAGAAAATGATAAAATCGAAATCATTGTAGAAAAGTTCAATCACGGTAAAGTATCGATTTCTGTGAAGGATTATGGTCCTGGTATACCAGATGAGTATAAAGAAAAAATCTTCGAAAGGTTTTTTCGAATTGATAAGGATCGCTCTCGTAAAGAAGGTGGCACTGGTTTGGGTTTATCAATTGTAAGGCAAATCGTAAGAATCCACAAAGGATCAGTTTTTATCAAAGATAATCCTGAAGGCGGTGCTATTTTTGTGATAATTCTTCCAATATGAGTGTTTCGCTGAAAATTGAAAAATATTTATTTTTTATAAATTTTTCTTAGTAAAAAAATGTATAACATAAATTCTGGTGTTTTGATTTGACAAAAAAGAAAAGTTTTTAGAAACTTCAAAAGATGGAGAAAAAGAAAATTCGGGTTCTTTTTGTATGTCATGGAAACATTTGTCGTTCTCCTGCCGCTAAAGGAACTTTTATCAAACTCATTAGAGATAAAAAGTTAGAAGAGTATTTTCATGTTGATGCAGCTGGGGTTAGTGCTTATCACATAGGAGAATCTCCTCATCCCAATACCATAAAAGCGGGGTTAGAAATGGGGATCACTATCCAACACAAAGCAAGGCAATTAACCTATAAGGACCTTGATGATTTTGACTATATCATTGCAATGGATCATTATAATTATTCAGATATTTTGAAATTAGGAAACAATAATGATCATCAAAAGAAAGTTTTTCTTTTTCGGGAATTCGATCCCGAAGTGATAAATTCCCATCACGTCCCAGACGTTCCTGATCCCTATTATAGTGGTTATTCCAAATTTGTGGAGGTTCAAAAAATCATTTTAAGAACTTCTGAAAACCTATTGAACTTTATCCTTGAACGAGAACTCAAAAAATGATTTATCATTACCATCATCCACCTGTTTTTTTAGAAATAGAAATTGCATACCAAAACGAATACTTTATCAAAAAAATTCGGTTTTTAAAAGAAACCAAAGAAATTCAGACAAATCCCCTAGACCAACACCAAAAAAAATTCATAAAAGTAGTAGTAGAATACTTCCATAACTATTTTCATCACCTACCCCTCAAAAACAAACCAAACTTCATTTTAGAAGGAACGGAGTTTCAAATTCAGGTTTGGAAAGAACTGAACAAAATTCCTATGGGAGAAGTCGTGTCTTACGAGGAATTAGCTGTCCGTGCAGGATTTTCCAAATCCTATGCGAGAGCTGTTGGTCAAGCTTGTAGAAAAAACCCTATCCCCATCCTCATTCCTTGTCATAGGGTGATAGGAAAAAATGAATCCTTAGTTGGATTTGCCGGAGGAATTGAAATAAAAAAATGGTTATTGAAACATGAAAACGCTAAAATTAGTAAAAAAAATTAAGAACCTAAAAGAAGAAATCCATCAGGCAAAAAGAGATAATAAAACCATTGGTTTTATACCAACAATGGGTTATTTACATGAAGGGCATCTTTCTTTAGTAAGAGAGGCTCAAAAAGAGTGTGATTTTATTGTGGTAAGCATTTTCGTAAATCCGATTCAATTCAATTCAGAAGAGGATTTGAAAAATTATCCAAGGGATTTGGAAAGAGATTTACGTCTTTTACAACAAGAAAACGTGGATTTGGTTTTTGCTCCTGAATTGGAAGAAATTTATCCCACAAAACCCACGATCACTTTAGACATACCCAGTTTGACGAATAAACTATGTGGTTTGTATCGACCAGGGCACTTTCAAGGCGTATTGCTGGTGGTTCTAAAACTTTTTCATTTGGTGGAACCAAATAAAGCTTACTTTGGGAAAAAGGATTACCAACAATATCGTATCATTCAAAAAATGGTGGAAGAACTCAACTTAGATATAGAAATTGTTGGTTGTCCACTTGTGCGAGAAGAATCAGGATTAGCAATGAGCTCTAGAAATGTTCGTCTTTCTGAAAAAAGCTACAACGATGCTGTTTTAATTTCTCGGGCTTTGCGTATAGCCAAAAATGAGTGGATGAAAGGAGAAACTCAACCCAACGTATTGAAAGAAATCATCAAAGACATCATCGAAACTGGAAGTTTAAATCGTGTAGAATATGTGGAAATTGTAGATCCCATCACTCTGGAAAGTGTGGAAAAGGTCCGAGAAAACGATCTTATTGCAGTAGCCGTTTATACGGAAAATGTAAGATTGATTGATAATATAGAGTTAAAAAAAGATTAAGCATTATGTATAGAGCAATTTTTGTCATTTTACTTCTTTTGATTTTTGGTGTTGGTGTCTTTTGGTTTCAATTAAAGAGCATGAATCAAGAAATTGCAGAGAAAAATCGAATTCCTTATCCTGTGGTAATGGCACATCGAGGACTTTCTTTTTATGCTCCTGAAGAAACATTACCTGCTTACTTGGCAGCGATGGAATTAGGGAAGGATTTGTACTTAGAGGCTGACATCCAACGAACAAAGGATGGTGTGTTGATATGTTTTCATGACAAAGACTTAAAACGAACTACAAACATAAAAGATGTTTTTCCTGATCGCGTTGAAGAAGAAATTGGAAATTTCACTTATAAAGAATTAATGGAACTGGATGCAGGAAGCTGGTTTAACGAAAAGTTTCCCGATCGAGCCAGAAGTTCTTTTAAAAATACGAAGATTCTGACTTTAAAAGAATTAGCTCAGATTGCGAAGCAAAAACCCATCCTTGGACTTTACTTAGAAACAAAATTGGCACACAAATACCCTGGGATAGAAAAAGAAATGATTTTACTTCTTTTAGAAACTGGATGGATTTCTCCTGAGGAAGTTGATCTTGAAGCTCTGGGGAATCCTCCCATCCAAAGCAAAAGCCAGCCCTCCCAGTCCGCAAAGTACGCAAAAGTGATTTTACAATCCTTTGAGATTGAAAGCGTAAAGCAGTTCAAGAAATACGCACCCAAAGTACCTCGTGTGTTTCTCGTAGATGAAGAGGCAGAAAAAGAACATCAGGGTTTTGCAAACCTAATTCGTATCACAAAGGAACTGGGTGCCCACTTGGGAGCTTCTGGTTATCTGGGTTATCCTTGGAATCAATACCGAGCTCTGAAAGAAGGGATTTTAGTTCATCATTATACCATCAATCAGCCTTTTCAAATGATTCTTCTTCATTGGTTTGGTAGTAGTGGGATTTTCACCGATAAAGCCGAGATGGCACTTGAATTCTTTTACCCCGAAACATACAAAGAAATATCAATACCCAAGATCTTAACTTCTCTTGGGTATGAGTAAGATTTCATATTTTCCAAACGCAAGGTTTTATAGGGCTTTTTCTCATATAGAAGCGATAAACCAAGCGAAGATCCCACCCATCCCCGTTGTTGCTATCACTGGAAGATCCAACTCAGGAAAATCTAGTCTGATTAATGCTCTGTGCAATCATAAAGACCTTGCAAAAACCTCATCAAAACCCGGAAAAACAAGAACTATCAATTATTATTACATTCCTTCTTACAAAAACTTATACAAAGAATTCTTTTTAGTAGACTTGCCGGGGTATGGATATTCGGAAGCAACAAAAACCGAAATCCAAAACCTACGCGTGATGATAGACCAGTATATTGCCAAAAATCCTCATTTAAAAATTCTTTTGTTGATTGTAGATGTTCGAAGAGAGTTTCAAGAGGAAGAACTATCAATCATTGATTACTGCCTTGACCATCAAAAGCCTTTTTTTGTCATACGAAGTAAATGGGATAAATTAAAACATAATGAACGTATTGATCGCATCGCACGATGGAAATTAGAACCTCTTATTTTTGAAAAAAGTATTGCAGTATCCTCCCTCAAAAAAGAAAACCTCCATCTTGTAGTAGAAAAAATAATGAATGCTCTTCAAAACTAAAAATCGCTTTTAGAGGATTTCTTGAAGTTTCTTGATGAAGACTGATTCTGGAACTGCTCCTTCTATATGAATCCGATCATTAATCACAGTCTTGGGAACACCAAAGACTCTATATTTTCTTGATAAGTCAGGAAATTCGGTTGCTTCTATCATGTCTGCTCGCACATATTCACTTTCCAAAGCAAAGGAATGCGCTAAAAGAACAGCTCTTGGACAATACGGACAAGTGGGAGTCACAAACACTTGAATATGAATAGGTTGTTTAATGTGGTTTCGTATGAAGTCAAGAGTTTTTGGTGAAAGATCAGTTTTTAGGTTGGATACATAAATCAAATCTTGAAGTAAAGTTCCAAATTCATAACCTGAGGGAATACCATAAAAACGAATCCCATAATCTCGTTTGTTCTCTAAAATGAGAGCAGGAACTTTATCTACTTGATAATATTCTGCTTTTTCTCGACTAAAATCAAAATTGTAAACTTCGAATTGAAGCTTGGGGGATAACTCAGCAACTTCTGATATTAATTGCTTTGTATCTTCACAATACATGCAACCATCATCAGAAACAAAAAGAATCATTTTTACATCATCTCTCATTTCCGACAGGATCTTTCTTGTTTCTTCTTGAGCTTCATGATTCAGTAATCTCATGATAAACCTCCAATTTTACCAATACATGGTATAGGTATATTTTACAAAAAAGCCATTACTTGACAAGTCTTTTTTTGTTCTATGTATTAAAGTTGAGTAATTATTCTACTACTTTAAAAATACAAGCAAATTTTTTATTCATTAGATTTGACGAAGAAACTTAATCTAAACATTTTGCTATCATGACAGAAGAATTCAAAGAACTATGCTTTCTTGCTCGCTTGGATCCAAATGATGAAAGTCTTAAGAATCTCGAAAAGGATTTTCTAAAGATCTTAGAATACGTTAAGCAAATCGAAGAAATTGACACCTCTTCAATCACCGAAGACTATACCCAAGAAGACACTATGAATATCTTTCGAAAAGACATTCCAGAAGCTACGTTGAGCTTGAACGCTATTGCCCAAAATGCTCCCGATTGGGAATCAGGACATTTCGTAGTTCCCGGAATTATTGAACAAGAAAATTAGAGGTTCGTATGAATGAAATTTTAAATCACTCCATTGAAGAACATATAAAAAACCTAAAAAAGAAAGTTTATTCTGTAAAAGAGCTCATGCAAGCCTCCCTCGAGAAAGCTGAAAAGACAAAGGACTATTTTATTTTTTTGAAGTTAGATCCAGAAAAAATCCTCAAGCAAGCAGAAGTATCACAGAGTTATTACGATAAGAAAAAACCAAGACCTTTGGAAGGGATACCTATTTCCATCAAAGACAATATCTGTGAGGAAGGAGAACAAACTACATGTGCATCAAAAATTTTATATAACTTCATAGCTCCCTACTCTGCTACAGTGATAAAAAAACTCAAAGATAGTGGTGCTATTTTGTTTGGAAGAACCAACATGGATGAATTTGCCATGGGTTCATCCACTGAAAACTCTGCTTTTGGTATCACGAAAAATCCCCTTGATCCAGAAAGGGTTCCCGGCGGATCTTCGGGTGGTTCAGCGGCAAGTGTAGCGGCAAAGATCGTTCCCGCATCACTAGGTTCGGACACGGGAGGTTCTATCCGTCAGCCAGCTTCTTTTTGTGGGGTCTATGGACTTAAACCCACTTATGGCAGGGTTTCCCGTTATGGTTTGGTGGCGTTTGCTTCTAGTTTAGATCAAATCGGACCTTTTGCAAGAAATACCAACGATATTGCTTTGGTGCTTTCCATCATACAAGGTTATGATCGCTATGACTCCACTTCTCACCCCAAGTCCGATCAAATCCCTATTGATACAAAACCCAAAGCCTACACAAAAACAGAAAAGAAAAAAGTCAAATTAGGTTTGTATTTCCCACAACCTGGGGAAGAAGGTTTTGATGATGACGTCATAAAAGCATTCCAAGAGCTCAAAGAAAAACTTATAAAAGAAGGTTATCAAATTCAAGAAATTCAATCTCAACTTTGGAAATATTCCATAGCTGTATATTATATTTTAGCAACAGCAGAAGCATCAAGTAACTTAGCAAGGTATGATGGTGTTCGGTATGGATATCGTTCTCCAAATGCAAAAAATGTATTTGATGTTTTCATTCGTTCTCGAACTGAAGGATTTGGTCCTGAGGTAAAACGAAGAATCCTTTTAGGAACTTATGTTCTTTCTTCTGGATATTACGAAGCCTTTTATCACAAGGCTCAAAAAGCAAGAAAAATGATACGGGAAGAATACAAACAATTCTTCAAAGAAGTTGATTTTATTTTATCTCCCACAAGTCCAACGGTTCCCTTTAAAATCGGAGAGAAAACAAACGATCCGATAGCCATGTATAAAAGCGATATTTTGACAATCTCCGTCAACTTGGCTGGAATACCTGCGATGAATGTTCCCATCGCAAAAACAGAGACAGGACTTCCGATTGGACTACAAATCCATGCTCCGCACTTCGAAGAAAACCGTATCTTTCGACTTTCTAAAACTTTCGAAAAAGATGGCTGGATAGTCTCATTCTGATGAAAATTAAAAATAAGATAGATTTTGATTTTATAAAAAAAATTGTTTTATACACAATGAATAAAAAAAGATTTGAATTTAATGCAAATTCGGATAGGACAAGGGATTGACGTTCATCGAATAGAAAAAACAAATCAAGTTGATTTCATACGTCTGGGAGGAGTGGAAATTCCTTCTGAATATCGTATCATTGCCCATTCCGATGGGGATATTCTTCTTCATTCTCTTTCTGATGCCATTTTGGGAGCTATTGGGGAAACTGATATAGGGATCCATTTTCCTGATACCGACTCGAAAAATAAAAACCTAGACTCGAAAATAATCTTAAAACACGCTCTACAGCTTATGAAAGAAAAAAACTTCGAGATCGGAAACATAGACATCACTTTACTGGCTGAGAAACCTAAAATCAAACCATTCAGAGAAAAAATCATCGAGAAAATTTCAGAACTTTGTCAAATCCCAAAAAGTCAAATAGCTATAAAAGCAACAACCACAGAAAAATTAGGTTTTATAGGAAGAAGTGAGGGAATAGCATGCTGCACAGTAGTTTTACTAATCCAAAAGTAATATTTATTTTAATTGTCTTTTTTGTTATATACAAAACTAAAAGTTTAATGTCCTATCCTGTTGACCTTACGGGACTTCCTGTTTATATCAAAAAAGGTTTTCATATTGAAAATTGCACATTGAGTGAAGAAGAAGCAGTTTCACAAGGTTTCTACAAAATCGAAGCAAATGTAGGGAATCGAAAAATTCATGTGCCAGACTTTTCTGATGTTTTGGACATTCCAAAGAGAAATTTTTTCGAACTTCGAAGTCTTCCACCTCTTGATTTCACTTTTCTTTTTTACGTTCCCGTTTCTGAAAGTGATTACGATAAAATGAAATCTCCTGCTATATTGTTTGCTAAGATTGGAGAGTATTATGCCATCTATTGGAATCAAGAACTCATTGTAGATAGATCCAAAGAAAAACAAGTTAATATCAAAGATGTTATAATCCCAATCCCTAAGACTTTAATCAAAATCGGAACTAATACTTTATGTATTCACATCAAAGGGGATCCTTTATCTCGAGAAACAGGCTTTTTTTTTGGGAATCCCTATCTTTTCGATGAGTTCATTGACCTTTTTAAGCAAAAACGTATTTATTTACAAGTTTTCTTTATTAATCTTTCTATTTTGATTGGGATTTTTTATTTAACTATTTTCTTGAAACGTAAAGAAAAAAAAAAACATCTTTACTTCAGTTTATTCTCTATTGTTATTGCCATTTTCTTTTTTATACGATCCTCCCTTTTTGATGAACTTGAAGTCATCTCTGATTATAATCTGGTTTTTCGAATACGATCTTTAACTTTATATTTACTCATCCCTTTGCTTGTGAAAACTTACCAACATTCAATAAAAAAAATAAAAAGTTGGAAAAAGTGGATTTTTGATATTTCTTTTTATCACGGAACCGTATTTTTCTTTTTTATTTTAATTTTGCCTGATAATACATTGTTTGATTTACAACTTTTATGGCTTTCTACTATTCCTATTATAATGGCTGTCCTTTCGATTTCTAATACAATTAGTCTTATAGAAGAAATAAACCAAACAAAAAAAGAAAACTTTCTATCAAAGCTCCGATTTTCTATTTCTACTGAAAGCTTTACACATTTAATTAATGTATTACTTCTTTTTATTCCTGCAATATTTGATATTATCTTGTATATCACAAAATTACAAAGACCCAAATACATGGAAATAGGATTTACGCTGCTAATGATACACTCAGGTATTCGTGTTATCTTTCATTTATTAGACTTCAACAATCAGCTTACCAATTTGAACAAAAAACTTCAAGCAAAAATCAATAAACTCAGAAAAGCCAATGAAATCATAAAACTATCGGAAAAAAAGTATAAGCTTATTTTCAATCAAACATCTGATATTTTATTTATCCTAGATCCAAAGGGAAACATCATAGAAATAAGTGATAGTTTTGAGAAAATTCTAAAAATCCCAAAATATGAATTTACAGAAAAAAGCTTTTTTTCTTTGATATATCAGGACGTCCAAAGAAGTAAAGTTCTTGATCTATACACTGAAAGAATCCAAAACTTTATAGAAAATGGTAAAACTCTAAAAATCCAGGTTCCTTTGAAGTCTTATGATGACATACCCTTTAAGTTATTTGATATTGTCTTAGAAAAAATTTTTAGAAATAACAAGGTAGATGAAATTTTTGCTCGAGCAACCTTAGTTAAAAAAGACCCAATCTTTCAATATTTAACAAAGGAATATTCAAGTTTTGTTTTTAATACAGACATTTATTTGATAGATAATATCATAGCTAAGCTTACAGAAGAACTAAGTGAACTCATTGATGAATTAGAACTAAGCATGATTCGTGTAGGACTACGAGAAATTTTAATCAATGCAATAGAACATGGAAACTTAGAAATTACCTACGAAGATAAGAAAAAATATTTAGAAAAAGGCAACTATCATGAATATTTAAGAAACAAATTAAGAGATCCTCATTATCAAAATAAAAAAGTGATTGTGGAATATCGTTTTACCCCAAAAGAAGTAGCCTATAAAATCACCGATGAAGGGAATGGCTTTGATGTAAAAAAATACTTAGAAAAGAAGAACATCCATTTAGACTCTCTTCATGGTCGTGGGATTTTCATTGCAAAGAATGCTTTTGATAGAATTGTTTACAATAGCAAAGGAAATTCTGTCACTCTCATAAAAAAAATTTCTAAAACTATATGAAGAATTTAAAAAACTTTTTTCTTTTGATTGTTATCACAATTTTAACGATTGTCATTGCATATCTCTTATATTCCAAACTAAAATTACAAAGAGAACTCCGTAGCTACACAAAAACAAAAAATTTAGCTATCAAAGAGTTTTACCAATTCATATATCAAAACTTTCCTATTTTTGAGGACTGGCTTGATGAGGAAAAAAAGAAATCCTTAAGAACTTATCTTTATCCTTATCATATCGAATTAGCAAATCATTATCAACTTACTTCCATCAGATCGAGCAAGGAACTAAATCAAAATAACTTTAAATCATTAGAAAATCCTGACATAAGAACCTATTACTTTTTTTATAATGTTCCTAATGAATTTCGTTATTTTCATAGGAAATTCTATCCTGTGCTCATTCTTATTGGTGAAGAGTTTCAAAAAACTCTGAATTTTCAATCATACCCTATAAAAGTGAAGTTGGCGATTTCTTCAGCTCTCAGACCTGCTGATTACCAAAAACTTTTAAAACTTAAAAACCCGAATGCAATAGAAAATTCAACTCATGCCTATGGTATCAGTATTGATATTTTTTATGATGAATTCTATGTCGATTTTAGTTTTCTTTGTGAAAACTATTCAAGGTTTATACAAGAACTTTGCAAAAAAGATATTGTTGAGTTAGGTTATTTGATGGGAGGAAACCTAAGACGACAATTCACTGCCATTTTAGCTGAAACATTACTGCGCATGCAAAAAGAAAATGTTTTATACGTCATCTGGGAGAAAAATCAACGTGTCTTTCACATTACTCCCATACCTAAAGAGTGATTCTAAAGATTTTTTATGATAGGTTGTGGGAATTGGAGTTCGAAAGAATCAATATAAAACGCTATCAAAGGCTTTCTTACGGGAGGAAAATATTCTGGTATGACATCAATCATCTTCACACTTGCTAAGGTAGCTTTGCCAAAACCTTCAAACTTCGTGATGAATACTTGATTATCTTTGTATTGCATCAATCTGAAGGGAAGGAAATCCATGGAGATAGGGAAAAACCAAGTTTGATGAGAAATATCAATTTCAAAAAAAATAGATTTGTTTACTCCAATTTTGATGATTTCTCTTTTTGAAGATACCCTTTCCCAATAGAAATGTGCTAATTCTTTGGGGATACCCCAATTTTCTCTTCCACTGATTTTACTTATTTCAGTGGATACGTAGATTTTTGAAATGGTATGTCCGATGGAGTTGAAAACCATTTTTGTTAGCTCTACTTTCCCAGGAATAAATAACAATTCATCATATGGACCAGCATTAGAGTAATGATACTGAACTATCATAACACTTCCAAATCCACCAAAAAAAGATATATCCTTGGGTAATACACAATGGGTTTGAACAAACTTCTCTGAAAACCGATAAAGCAAAATATATCCCCTACCCTTTAATCTCCAAGGTGGGGGAAGAGAAAACTTTTTCATTTGTTTATAAAGCAAAGCTTATCATTGATTTTGTCAATAAGTTCCCATCTTTAAAAAATGATTTTCATTGACAACGTAAGATTTTCTTCTTTCTTTTTCTTATGGAAACAAGAATATCACCTGAGTTGGGATTGAAAAATGTATCATATTTTCGACCTTTGAATCAAGGTGAACCACCCGTCAGAAAAGAAGCCCCCATACCAGGCGAAATGATGGAAACCAAACAAGAAAGACGAATCCAAATGGCATCAAATGCAGTCCTGCCGAACCAAGCAGCTGAGACATTTCGTGTCAAAGGAGCTGTGATTGACATTCAAGCTTGATCATTCTTTATAGAGAAGTTCAATCCAATGTCCGTCTGGATCCTTGATGAGTAGTGACTCACCCCCTTCGATAGGAATCGGTCCGTGAACAATAGGAATGCTATTTTTCTCTAATTCGATGATGGCATCTGTGAAATCATCCACATCCAAACTAAAGGAAATGGTAAACCCAGCAGGATTATTTATAGGAAACTTATAATTTGGAATATAATTGAACTTTATGATGATTCTATCGATTTCTAACAATGCGTATTTGTCGTTTTGTTCTAACACATCACAATCGAGGATTTCTCGATAAAACTCAACTGCCTTCTTTAGATTAGCAGTTCCTAAGCTTATATGGTCAAAATTTTCTATAACTATCATAGATAGACATAAATTCATTTGAAATTATTTTTTCAATCTTTATTAAGAATTTTTTTAAAACGTCGAAAAGCATCCCAATGAAGAAGCAAAATCATTTTAATTACTTAATAATTGCTTTTTTTATCGTCTTTCCCATTTTCGCTTTTGAATTTCATTTTGAGTCTGATGATATTTATATCATAGAAAAACAGCATAAAATCCAAAGCCCACTTCAAACCAAACAGGAAAAACATAAAATTTATTTAAGTGTTGAAAACATCCAAAATCAATCCTTTACCCTATCAGGAACTTTTACTACCTACAGTCGAAATCCACATAAAGAAGAAACCTATAAGAAAGAAGAAGAATACCCATCTAGATTTATTCTTTATTCCAATGGAAGTTATCAAGTTGAAAGAAATGTAAAGTATCCAAATTACCTAGGCATCCCAACTTTTCCAGAGAAGAAAAATCCATTACCCAAAGAATGGAAAAAACCCGCCTATGAAATCCTTTGGCTTCCCGAGTGGAATTTAAAAATCACTATTCCCTTTGAAGTTCATTACCATTATGAAGGGATAGAAGAGAAAGAATACTTTGGAGAAAAAACTCACGCTCATAAAATCAAATTTCACTACCGAATCCATCATCGAGTGGTGCCAGCAATCGGTCCGATTGCAAAAATCATGGGGAGCTCCGAAGGAATTTTGTATTTTTCAGAAAAATATCAAATCCCCATTTTCGATGAACAAAAACTCTACTATGAATTCCATTTAAAAAACCAACAAGTTCTTAGAGAATTTATTGAAATCGAAAGCACATATCGAAAAATCAAAAAACTCAAAAAAGAAGAATTAGCAAAACGAGTTGAAAAAGAACTCGAGGACTTCTCTATTCCGATTGAACCCAAAGAAAATGGAGTGGAAATCAACTTAGGAAATATTCTTTTTGATTTTGATTCTTATAAAATTAAACCGGACGCTTATCCAGTTTTAGAAAAAATCTCTGAGGTTCTAAAAAAACTTCCCGAAAGAGAAATTCAAATTTACGGTCATACCGACAACATCGGGGATGAAGATTACAACTTAGAGCTATCCGAAAAACGTGCAAAAGCCATTGCTGATTTTTTGAAAGATAAAGGAATTCCTCCAGAAAGAATATCTTATAAAGGAATGGGATCTCAAAAGCCTTTGTATCCTAATGATACTCCAGAAAATCGTGCTAAAAATCGGCGAGTGGAAATTTTTATCCCTTCTGAATAAAATCTAATTGATGACTTAAATTTCTTTTATATCGTGATTCTATGTTTATCATTGATGAAATCATTAATTTTGGTGTTAGATTGATCATCCGATTTTATCAGTTTTTTATTTCTCCAATGATTACGTTTTTATTTGGTCCTGTTTGTCGTTATACCCCTTCTTGTTCTGAATACTCTTACTTGGCATTTAAGAACTATCCTTTTTTGATAGCTCTGTATTTATCGATTAAGAGAGTCTTGAGTTGTCATCCCTTTAACGAAGGAGGAGAAGATCCTTTACCTCAAAAGTTTGTCCTTCATATTGGAAACAGAGAATACAACTTCCATGCTAAACACTTCTATGAAAATCAAACAACTCAAAATTGAGTTTGTTTTTTTAGTTTTTCTTTTTGCCTGTGGGACCAACACAAGCACGCCAGTATTTCCCATCTACACGTTTTATCCTGTAAACTCTCCTGCCATAGTGGATGTAAAACCTGTTGAAATACAACAGAACAACCAAATAAGAATAGAATTCGATATATATTATTATGTGACTAATACTGAAGATGAATTTGTAGGCTATAATTTATACATCTCCACATCGACCATATCACCTGATTTAATTCAAGCTGGTATTGGAATCTCTCCTTATTTGCCTCAAGGCTATGAACCTACTTTTTTTCACACCAAAGACGAAGTCAGTGTGGAATCATCAAAAATCCAGAAGAAACGTGTCCCGAACTTAAAACCCCATCCCTCAGAAATCCCCTTCCAAATCTGTGAGCGATACTACTTTCGCTTGAGAGCTGTTCTTCGAACTGGGATTTTATCTTCCCCGGGTCCTGAGATATCCGCTTGTGCAAAGAGTAGTTTTCTACCTTGTCCGAAAGAAACTGCTTGTTATGAACCATGAGCTTACAAAAACCTGGCTTATACATCATTTCTACACCGATTGGTAATTTAAAAGACATCACCTTGCGAGCTCTTGAAACTTTACAAGAATGTGATGTCGTCTTAGCAGAAGATACAAGAAAAGCCAAAATCCTATTCCAAACTTATAAAATTGATTCTCCCCTCAAATCCTTTCGTATTCATCAAATCCGTTCGGATATAGAATTTGCCAAAAACAAACTCACAGAAAAAAAAGCTGTGGGGTTTATCACCGATGCGGGAACACCGGGGATTTCTGATCCCGTGTCTCATTTAGTTCGTTTTGTTCGAGAAAATCTGCCTGAAGTTCCCATAATTCCCATTCCCGGTCCATCGGCATTATCTACAATTTTGAGTGTTTCTGGCTGGCAAACCAATCCTACACTATTTCTTGGTTTTTTGAGTTCAAAAAAAACAAGACGAAAACAAACTCTTTTAGAATACAAAGCCTTTGAAGGCTGTATTGTGATATTTGAATCAGTACATCGCGTCTTTGAACTTTTAGAGGAAGTAAGGGAAGTTTTCCCAGAAAGAGAAATCCTGATTGGCAGAGAAATGACAAAAAAGTTTGAAAACTTTTACTTGTTTCCCCCCTATCAGCTCGATAAAAGCATGATCCCCCCAAAAGGAGAGTTTACAATTTTGATTGCACCTAGTAAAGAAAAAAAAAGTAGTCCCTAAAAAATGCTTTATAAAATTTTTCAACTAACCGATACTAAGTTTGAGGTATAGAAATATGAACATTGATAAAGTTAGTGGTATTAGTCCTATTTATGAACCTAAGAAGGCTGGTAAAACAAACAGTATTGAGCCAGTCACAGCGAAAAAAGATACCATTCAGATTTCCGAAGAAGCAAGAATCCAACATCTAATCAACATCGTAAAAGAACAAGCGAAAAGCGTTGATACCCAAAAAATCCAAGAAGTCAAAGAAAGATTGAAGTCAGGATTTTATGATACGGATGAAGTATTAAGAAAAGTCGCAGAAAACCTATACGATTTTTCTCACACATTACTTCAAGATATCCGAAACCAACAAAACAAAAAAGATTAGTTTGTATTCACTTTATAGCGTTGAACTTCCGTAGCTACTTTTGTAGCTATCTCATTATAAGCCTCTACTATTCTTTTATTGGCATCTAAATTCAATAAAATTGGTTTTCCTATTTCTCCTGATTCCATGATGGTTGTTTCTAAGGGAATAGAACCCAAAAAGGGAACTTCGTATTCTTCTGCAAAATGCTTCCCACCATTTTTTGAAAAGATATAAGAAGTCATTCCGCAATGAGGACAAACAAACTCTGACATATTTTCGATAATGCCTAATACGGGTATATTCACTTTTTGAAACATTCCAATCGCCCGTTTGGCATCTTGAATGGCTACGGTTTGAGGAGTTGTTACCACAATTGCACCATCCACCTCCACATATTGAGCTAAAGATAGTTGCACGTCACCTGTTCCAGGAGGAAGATCAATCAATAGAAAATCTAATGCGCCCCAGTCCACTTCGAATAATAATTGTTCCATTGCTTTACCTAACATAGGACCTCGCCAAATTACAGCCTGACCGGGTTCCAAAAGGAAAGAAAAGGACATGATCTTAACACTATATTTCACAACAGGATATACTTTTGATTTTCCATCTCCGTATAAAGGAACTCTTCCTTCGTAGCCAAACATTTTTCCAATCGAAGGACCATAGATATCAGCATCTAAAATCCCAACATCATACCCTTGATTCATAAGAGCTATAGCTAAATTCGCAGTAACGGTAGACTTACCTACTCCGCCCTTTCCTGAACCTATCAGAACAATGTTCTTTACGTTTTGTATTGTATTTTCTAATTCCTCAGGTTTGATACTTTCATCCAAAGTGAATCGAATTTTGTATCCCTTGGGAAGACCTGCTTGATTAAGTATCCCTCGTAGTTGGGCTTCAATTTGGATTTGAGCTTTTCGATCATCATCAGGGGATTTTAGATGGATTTTTAAAGTTCCTCCTTCTTCTTCGATTTTGTCAAACATTCCTAACTCGAATAATGTCATTTTGTAGGTTGGATGTTCTACTTTCTTTAGGGAATTTTTCACAATCTCTTCGATTTGATGCAAATTCATGATGTAAAGAAAAGCAAATACAAAACATTGACAATCGTTTTCTAAAATTTTCAAATCTAAGTCATTAAACTAATATTTCTGAGTTTCGAATACAATTTTTTTCAATCCAAGTCAAGTTAAGTAAAATCTAAGTAAAATCAAGGAAACATTCCTAAAATCTCAATATCTCTGTTAAACTTTGTTTTTCACACTCATTTATATTATGATGTGTATCTACATAAAAATAAAGAACATCAGGAATACCAAATAATGACTCTTTTTTATTGTGAAACTTCATGATAAATCGCTTATAGGGGAAACCAAATTTATCTAAAAATTGAAAGTTGATACCAATCACTGATTCTTGGTAGTGAATTTTCAAATCTGTTTGTTTTTCCCATTGTTTGAGGCATGCAATCACTTCTTGTTGAGAACGAAACTTTATGGGATTTTCATAACTTCCTTTTTGGGGAGAAGGAATTTCATCTAAGGTTTTACAAGTTCCAAACAATCCTAAGAAAATTAAAAAAATCTTAAAAACCTTCATTCTAAAACTACAAAATTATTCTAAACCTAAATAAAATCGACAACAAAAAAATTTAAAAATACTTGTATTTATGGAAATTTTGGGGATGAAAATCAAAGTATATGGAAGAGTGCAGGGAGTAGGATATCGACAATTTGCTGTAATGATGGCTAGACAATACAATATCGAAGGGACCGTAAAAAATCTCTCAGATGGAAGTGTAGAATGTTTTGCTAAAGGAACGAAAGAAAACTTAGAAAAATTCCTTCAAGCCCTCAAAAAAGGACCACCCTTATCAAAAGTTAGCAAACTCGAAACAGAGTCAGTACCACCAAAATTGATTCCAGCAGGTTTTGAAATCATTTATTGATTGCCATAAAAAAAAAGATTAGATTATTTTGTAAAAAATAGAATAGGAGTTATTCTATGAAAGAAGTCAGTACACAAGGAAAAAAATATTTCACATCTGATATGACTGTTGGAGAAGCTTTGTCCTTACACCCGGATGCAGCACTCGTATTTGCAAGCTATCACTTAGGAGGCTGCTCCCATTGTTCCATCAACGAGTTCGAAACCATTGAACAAGTTTGCATAGGATATGGTGTTCCTTTAGAACAATTCTTAGATAGCTTGAATAATTTGTTAGAAGATTAATACATCATCCCTTTTTACAGGGATGATAGATTTTCTACCAAAGCAAGGTTCTTATCAATGATATCTTGTTCTAAAGAATAATCCATCATTTTTCCTTCAAGATAAGATTCATACGCAGAAAGATCTAAATGTCCATGACCTGAAAGGTTAAAAATTATTACTTTCTCTTGATTTTCTTCTCTACAACGGATTGCTTCTACCATTGCTGCGTGAACGGCATGAGTAGATTCGGGAGCTGGAATAATTCCTTGAGTTTTAGCGAATTCAACAGCTGATTGAAAACATTCTCTTTGATGATATGCTATGGGTGTGATGATTCCATCCAATACCAATTGACTTACTAAAGGCGCTGCTCCATGATAACGTAAACCACCTGCATGTATCGGAGTTGGAACAAATTTGTGTCCTAACGTAAACATAGGGATCAATGGCGTTAAGCCAACAGTATCGCCAAAATCGTAAGTAAACTTCCCTCTCGTAAGGGTAGGACAGGCGGCAGGTTCAACAGCAATCACCTTTATTTTGTGTTTCCCCGCAAGAATGTCCTCAATGAAAGGAAAGGTAAAACCCGCAAAATTCGATCCACCACCAACGGATCCAATCAAAACATCCGGTTTTATTCCTAATTTTTCGAGTTGGATTTTTGCCTCAAGTCCAATGATGGTTTGATGCATCAAAACATGATTCAAAACAGAACCAAGAGAATACTTTGTATTTGGATTCTTAATGGCTACTTCAATTGCTTCGGAAATGGCAATTCCCAGAGAACCCGGTGAATCAGGTTGCTCACTTAAGATTTTTCTTCCTGATTCTGTCAAATCCGATGGCGAAGGAATTACTTTAGCGCCATACATTTGCATGATGGTTTTTCTATATGGCTTTTGATGATAGGATACTTTCACCATGTAAATTTCACATTCCAAATCGAACAAGGAACAAGCAAAAGCTAAGGAGGAACCCCATTGACCTGCCCCTGTTTCGGTGGTAATTTTTTTTACCCCTTCTTTTTTGTTGTAGTAAGCCTGAGGCACTGCCGTATTTGGTTTATGGGAACCCGTAGGAGACACCCCCTCATACTTAAAAAAGATCTTTGCTGGTGTTTGTAAGTATTTTTCCCAACGAGCTGCACGAATGAGGGGTGCAGGTCTCCATAAGCGATATATATCCATCACTTCGCCTGGAATTGAAATCCATTTTTGTTTGCTCATCTCTTGCTCAATCAATGCTACTGGGAATAATGGCAACATATCATCAAAGGTGATGGGTTGTTTCGTTGCAGGATGTAAAGGCGGCTTTAATGGTGATTTTAAGTCCGCTTGGATATTGTACCAAACATCTGGCATTTCTTTTTGAGATAAAAAAAATAGATTTTCTTTTTCTATTTCCTTAAGCACTGAGTCCATTGATCTCCCCTTTTAAAGTGATAAAAAGTGATAATTGAAATAAAAAAAGAGCACTACTTTTGTAAAGAAAATTTACTAATCGTATGCTTCGATTAACTTTTTGATTTTTTCTTCTTGATTCGTTTGTTTATAGTATTTTAGTAATTCATCTAAGTATTTTTGTTTTTTCTCAGGATCTTCTTCTTCAAAAAGTTTTTGTAGCAGCTCTCGTTCTTGTTCTGTTTCGGCTTCTGGTATCACCATGGGAGAACCAACCCCCATCTTCTGGTTTTCAATGATAGGTTGTTGTTTTTGCATCAAATCATCAAAAAAATAAACAACACTAAAAACAACAAACACCATCAATGCAGCAGCATAAAACCATTTTTGTGAGAAAAATTTCCATCGATGGGAACTTAATGTTTCAACATTTTCTTTTTTAAAATAAACTTGATTTTCTTCTCTCTCAATGGCTTGGTTCAATTTACGAAAAAATTCTTCCTCATCAGGAAGATTTTCTTCTACTTTTTTTCGAAAAATATAACCCAATTCATTAAGAGCTCTTTCAAGCTCATCATCATTGATCAAAAGTTCTTTCTTCTCCATAGGCTACAAAACTAAAAGCATGATGATCTTCAGAAGAAAATAATCTTTTTGTTTTTGTATCATTTTTTTTAATTTCTCTTTCACATGGTGAAGTCTGCTTTTGACAGTTCCTAATTTGATTTTTTTCACTTCTGAAATTTCTTCATAACTCATGTCGTTATAATACCTCATCATAATCAGTTCCTTTTCTTCGTCGTCTAGTTTTTCTATCATTTTATTTAGACTTTCTAACAATTCCTTTTGTTCTTGCTCAAATGTATATTTTTCTATGTCTTCTTTCGTAATTAGTTCAAAGAAAATATCAGAGTCTAGGCTTTGAGATTTTTTGAGTAATCTCTTTTGATGATCAATCGATTTGTTCCGAACAATTTTATAAAGCCATGTTTTTATTGAGGAATTTTTTTTGAACTTATGTAAATTCAAATACGCAGAAATTAGGGCTTCCTGCAATGCTTCTTTAGCATCATTTTGATTTTTCAAAATCGAAAATGCAACAGCAAAAAGATCATTATAATAAGGTTTTATGAGTTTTTCGAATTTTTGACTCTTTTCTTTCAGAAGCTGACTTTGGATGATTTCATCAATCAATCTAAATTCTTCTTCTAACGAATATTTCCATAGCCTCTCCATTGTTTAGATAGCAAAAAAAAATTCTTTTTTTTCGTCAATAGTTAATTTTTTTTTCTTTTAAAAACTCTATCACAAAACCCTCAATCAATAGTAAGCTAATTCCAACAACAATCACGCTATCAGCAAGGTTAAAAGTAGGCCAGGTATCCCAAGCAAGAAAGGACAAAACAGGAATATCCGAAAAACTTTCCCACCCAAACCAAATACACTCAACAAAATCTACTACCCCACTAACATAACCTTTTTTAGGAAAAATAGAAAATACCCATTCCCTTGTATCAACAGACTTGATAAAAAGCTTATCAATGAAATTCCCCAATGCACCAGAAAAAATTAGCATCCAAGAAAACCCATTCCCAAATTGGTAGTGTTTCCAACGATAGAAAAACAAAAACACAATTGCAGAAAACGTCAAAAATATTCCCAATGTTGGAACAGAAGGTCCCAAACCAAATATAAATCGATCATTAAAAACCAAGCGAAATTTGATGTATTTTCCATCTTCCCCTAAGATTGGAATGTAAGGGATTCCATTCAGCAAAGCATGAAAAGAACTATTCTTTACATTTTCTAACTGATGATAAGTTAAATGAAAAACGAGATGATCAGTCATCCATTTTTTTGAAAAAAGATCCATCATCACAATCAAAATCATTCCTAAAATCCACCATGGAGGATAAACTTCCAATAAGGGCTTTTCGAAATGCTTTTTCCAAAAACTTTGAATTTGTTTCATTTCTTGCCTCATTATATAATACAAGATGCTTCGTCAAACAAGAAAATCAACGTGTGATTTTTAGTTTATACTGATCGGTATACAAACTCAAATTTGGGTTTACCACCAATGCCGTAGCATAGGCATCAGCAATCGTGCAGGAAGGACCAAAAACACTTATCGTCATAGCCTCTGATTCTTGAGAAATCTCACCAAAAGGATTCCAAATATGCTTTTTTGCATAATTACCCGAAGAAGCCAAACACGTATTTTGAAGAAACAAAAACTCATCAATTTCTTTTTTTAGTAGATCCGATTTTGGAGACTCAATCCCTACCCTCCAACCTTTAGGGCTTTTTTTGGGAGCTCTACCCACACAAACTTCTCCACCCCATTCCACCAAAAAAGTAGTCAAATTCTTTGATAATAAATACGCTTTGATTTCATCCACTGCATAGCCTTTGGCAATGGCATTAAAATCAAATTCCACAAAAGGAAATCGTTTCTTGATTTTGTAGAAATTACTTTCCTGTTCGACTGAAAACATATCACAGAAGTCATTATGTTTTCCTTTCACAAGAAGCTTTTTTGTTTTTAGTTGATTTATAGTTAATCTACTGTAGGGGAAAAAATAACCACCAGTGAGCTTGCAAATTTCTTTTGCTAAAACAAATAATTCCATTTCTTTTTTTGTAAAATGAGCTTCTTGGTTTCGATTCAAACGATTGATTTTGCTTTGAGACTCATACAGAGAAAAGGCATGATTGATTTCCTTGAGGATTGCATAGATTTTTTTTAATAGTTCTTCTTCGTTGAACTGTTGATTTTCTTTTTTTTCTATTTCTATGACCACTGTGAAGGTTGTTCCATAAACCCAATCCTGTTTTTGAAGATATTGAATTTCCGATGAACTCCTGCACGAGAAAATCAATACCCCAATCAAAAGAATTAATGTCTTTTGGAGTAGCATTCTAACCCTTCAATTGAAATAAGTAGTGGTGTTTTCATAATAAAAAAAATCTTTTTGAGATCAAAGAACATGTTTTGGGAAAATAACTTTCGAATTCTTAAGATTTCTCGGAAATCAATCTTCACCATTGGATATAAATTCAAAAACAAAGGCTGTTTTTCTGTAAGTTTTAGGTCCTTTTTAATCATGGCAATCGTTTCGTTAAAAGTAGTGATTTCATCTATTAATCCCGCTTCTTTAAAACGCGTTGCAGAATATACTCTACCTTCTGCAAACTTTTTCACATAGGAAATATCTTTTCCACGTCCTCTGGCTACCCGATCTAAAAATACTGAATAAATTTCTCTCGTGGAGTTTTCTAATAGTTTTTTTCCTTCTTCTGTTAGATCCATAGCTTCTGAAAAAATCTCAGAGGTTTTATCAAACATGAGTTTGGATTTTTGAATCTTTAGCTTTTTGTAGAGTTCTTTTAAGTTGGGGCGCATACGCAAAACACCAATAGAACCCGTAATGGTAGAACGATACGAAAAGACTTTGTTCCCCCCACAAGAAATATAATATCCCCCAGAAGCAGAAACATCTGCTTGTAGCACATAAACTGGTTTGATTCGAGATAACTTTCGTATTTCTTGAAAGAGTAATTCACTGGCATCGCTCATCCCCCCAGGACTATTGAGATAAATTAACACGGCTGATTCCGGTGATTCCCTTAATTCTTGTAAAATTTTCGCGTATCCTTTGGAGTTGATGGCATTTGATCTGGGTTCGTCTTCTTCATCTCCTCTTAGAATGATACCATCCATCACAACAATCGCTAATTGCTTTTTTCGAATTTGTGGAAACAAAGTGATTTCTTTTCTTCTTTGAACTTTGTAGAACTGTTCAAACTCCATTAATTTTCTTGTTGGTTTTTTCATGGAAGTTTCGTTGGTTTCTTTAGGTAAAATGTCTCCTTGTCCTTGAATGGAATGTTGGATTTCGTTGGGTATGGTGGGATTACTCTGACTTTGAACGAATTCTCGAAATTGAACTTTATCCACCAAATCATGGATAAAACCAAGAGATTGTAGCTCTTTTGCATTGATGATGGATTGTTTGAGAAATAAATTCCATAGTTTTTCTTTTTGTTCTTGAGACAATCCATGAGAACGAAACAACATGTCTTGTATGATTTTTCTTTGATCTTGTATAAGTTCTATAAAATTTTCTTTTGCATAAGGTGAGATCTTGTTTCGCGTGTAGATTTCTCCAGCACTTTTATATTTCCCCATTGCGTAGACTTCTAAACGTATGCCAAAGGACCTTAAAAAATCTCCTAAGTAAAATTGATCAAGTTTAGGAAGTAGAACGGAAAACTGTGCCCAATCACCCGCATAGCGATAATGACAAACCGAAGCCACCAAAAGGGTTTTAATCCCCCCTTCTTCGATATAGGCATAAAGTGTCTTTCCGCTATTTTTGATTTTTTCTAATAAATGGACAATATCTTCGACTTGAGTGAATGATAAATCCTCAATTGATGGGATTTCTATTAACACATTTTTGATTTTTTTTTCTTTCGAAACCTTTTCTAAAAGAACCAAAAAGAAAAAATAATTGATTTCTTTTTTGTCAAAAAAGAAACGCAAGAGTCCTGCTTTATGATAAAAAGAAAAACTCGTTGGGATTTGAAGATACAAATCACGTTCTTTCATCAAGAGATATCTTGATTTATAATAGACAAAAAAAACCAACCTAAAGGGGAAAAGAATCAAATAGAACAAAATCCGAAGCATATTGCCAAAAATTCATCAAAACAAAGAATTTAAAGTATTTTTGATGTCATCTAATTGAAATGATTTGACTTAATATTACTTATAAAAAACCTAATTTCAACTCTGGAGGAATGAATGAAGCATATCTTATCTATCACAGTTCGGAACAAACCAGGAGTGATGAGTCATGTTTCTGGTCTTTTCACACGTCGTGGATTCAATATTGATAGTATTGCTGTGGGAGAAACACCTAATCCCGAAATTTCTGTTATCACTATTGTTATGATGGGGGACGAAAATACCGCCAATCAACTCAAGGGGCAGCTACTCAAATTAGCGGATGTTTTAGATGTGCGAATATTGAATTATTCTCAAGCCGTAATACGAGAATTGATCCTACTGCGTATCAAAGTAATGCCTGATAAAAGAAGTGAGTTTTTTGGAATCATTGAGATTTTCAATGGAAAAATCCACGAAATCCACGAAAACACGATTCTAATTGAAGTCCAAGGCAATCCACGTCAAATCAATAGTTTATTCAAAGTTTTGAGCGAATACGAAATTTTAGAGATTGCAAGAACAGGTCAAATCGCTCTTCCCATGTATACAGAATGATATGAAAAAAACATCGATTCTTTATGATGAGTTCTTGGAATTTGCTAATAACATTTATCACCGAATTCCCTATCATTACGTCCTCGAGGAATTGAATTTTAAATACGAAGAGTATGTTTCTTTTCTCTATCGAGAATTTTCTATTTATCAACCTCCCGATTACTTTGACAAAGAAAATTTTGATCTTTTGATTGAAATATTGAAATATAACAAAAAACAAAATTTATTGAATCATTTAAAAAGTTTAGGCTTTTTCTTTTCTCAAGAAGAACTATGGGACTGGTTAGAATACTATATTTCCATCACATTAGCATTTTTAGAAAATCATGAAGTTCGATATGAAAGTTTGCAAACGAGTGTTTCTGCTTGCACTGATGTATATGAAGGCTTGATGTTTTATTTTAACTTGAATTTCGAAGAAGAATTATTTTTTCGAAAAGCTGCTGAAATCTTTCTTTCGAAAAAAAACATCAAACCCAACGATTTTAATTTGTATATCCTCAATCAATACATCCAAGATTGTTTTGAACGAAAAATCATCTCCGAAAAAAATTTATATCATAATTTCTTCGAAAAACTAAAAAGAATTTGCTTACAAAATCAATGGATACCAAATGACGAAAAATTTCAAAAATCCAAAACCAAAGAACAAAACGAATATTTAAAAATCTTAGAAATCTCAGAACTTCCAAAAACCAAAGAAGAATTAAAACAAATTTATCATAATTTACTGAAAAAATATCATCCTGACAAAAATCCTAATGGCTTAGAAAAAACTAAAGAAATCATTTTGGCATATACAAACATTTTGCAAAAATATTATGAAATTTTATAAATTGTATTTAATATTTTTTCTAACTTCTACTCTATTAGCAAAACCAAATTGGATTTCGGACCTAGAAAAAGCGAAAGAATTAGCACAAAAAGAAAAAAAACCCATTTTTGTGGATTTTTATTCCAAAACATGTCATTACTGCAAAGTCATAGAAAAAGAAATCTATCATTCAAAAGAATTTCAGAAGTTTTTAAATCGATTTGTATTTGTTCTTATTGATGGAGACAAACACCCAGAGATACCGGATAGATTCCATGTTCATGGATATCCCACTGTGATTATATTTGATTCCAATCTTTATGAACTTGGTCGAATTGAAGGGTATTTTTCCAAACCCATATACATAGATCGAGTAAATTCAATTCTAAAAAGAGCTACTTATCATGAAGAACTCATAGCTAACACTCAAAAAGAATCAAAAAATTATTACTATTACTTTCAATTAGGTTCTTATTACTTTCAAATCAATGATTTGGAAAAATCAGAAGAATATATCTTAAAAGCTCATCAAGTGCTATCTCCAAATGATCAAAATTATTACCAAAACAGAAAAAATCTTTTATACAATTTAGCTGTGATTCAAACAAAAAAAAGGGACTACAAAAAAGCTTATAGTTACTGGAATGCTTATCTTGCTTGGTTAAAAAGAGATGATCCTGATTTTCCCTTAGGAATGTATTACAAAACAATCAGTTTTCTATATAAAAACTACACCCAACGTCAGGATCACAAAGAATTGTTTTACTCCTTAAAACCTGACGAACAAAAAAAGTTTTTGGAAGAACTCAAAAGAACCATCAAAATTCTTCCCGAGTCCCCAGAGAAAGAACAAGCAAAAAAAATTCTTTTCGAAATCGAGTCTTAAAATATATTGTAGAAGTAATCTCAAGAAAACTATGAATACTCAAACAGAACAAGCAATTCAAAGAACAATTGAAAAAAGTGAAAAAGATTTGGTTTATATTTTTGACACCACGTTGAGGGATGGAGAGCAATGTCCAGGTGCGGCAATGACAGAAGAACAAAAAGTAGAGGTTGCCCACCGATTAGAAGCCCTGGGAGTTGATATCATTGAAGCGGGCTTTCCCATCTCGAGCCCAGTGCAGTTTCGCGCCGTCCAAAGGATTGCTAGAGAAATCGAAGGTCCCATCATTGCCGCCTTAGCAAGAGCTGTACGAAAAGACATAGAAGTTGCCGCAGAAGCCCTCAAGGACGCCAGAAGAAAAAGAATTCATACTTTTATTGCCTCAAGCCCCATTCACATGAAATACAAACTTGGACTTGAACCCAACAAAGTGATAGAAAAAGCCGTGGAAGCTGTCAAGTGGGCAAAAGACTACACTCATGATGTGGAATTTTCCCCTGAAGATGCTACTCGAAGTGAAAAAGAGTTTTTAGTAGAGCTCATTTCTCGAGTGATTGAAGCTGGTGCCACTGTTATCAACATCCCCGATACCGTAGGTTATACCACTCCCGACGAGTATTACGAACTTTTTCGTTATTTAATCCAAAAGTGTGATCATGCTGATAAAGTCATTTTCAGTGCACATTGTCATAATGATTTAGGGATGGCAACAGCGAATAGCTTGGCGGCAGTCCGAGCTGGAGCAAGACAAATCGAATGCACCATCAATGGTATCGGGGAACGCGCAGGAAATACCGCCTTAGAAGAAGTTGTCATGGCAATCTATACTCGTGGTGAATACTTCAAAGTACGAACCAACATAAAGACCCAAGAAATCATGAAGACAAGTCTCTTGGTTCGAACAGTAACGGGAATGGTGGTTCAACCCAACAAAGCCATTGTGGGAGATAATGCGTTTGCTCATGAGTCAGGGATACATCAAGATGGAGTGTTGAAAAATCCTCTAACATACGAAATCATGACTCCAGAGTCTGTGGGACTTCCCTCTAATCGGATTGTTTTGGGAAGACACAGTGGAAGACATGCTCTTAAAGATAAACTCACTCGATTGGGTTATACCTTTGATGAAAAACAATTTGAAGAAATCTTTCAGAAATTCACTGAACTTGCAGATAAAAAGAAAGAAGTCTACGACGAAGATATTTTAGCCATTGTTGATGACGCCACACGAAAAAGATTAGGGAATCGCTATGAAATCATAAAACTCCATATTTTCACTGGGAAAGGAACTACTCCTACAGCCACAGTGAAGTTAAAAGACAATGAGTTAAAAGACGAAAATGGAGATCCAATCGTATTGACTGAAGCCGCAACGGGAGACGGTCCCGTCGAAGCTATTTGCAATGCGATTGACCGTATCACGGGAATCCAAACGAAAATCAAAAGCTATCGCCTCCAACCTATCAGCGAAGGAACAGACGCACAAGCTCAAGTAAGTGTGCTCGTTCAGATCAAAAATAAACTCTATGCTGGAAGAGCAACATCCACAGATATTTTAGAAGCTTCTGCCTATGCATATTTAGAAGCTGTAAATAGATACTCCTCCAGCGAGATGAGTCATGTGCAGTTTCCCCAAGAGGGAGATACCGTGTAGATGAAGATCGAAATTCATCCAGAGATTGTTCAAAAACATAATGTTTCAGGTCCGAGGTATACAAGTTATCCTCCTGTTCCGAATTTTTCTTCAGATGTTGGAGAAAAAGAGTATATTGAATATTTGAGTTCTCATAAAGTAACTCCAAAGATTTCGTTATACTTTCACATTCCGTTTTGTAAGAGCTTATGTTATTATTGTGGATGTAATGTTGTAATAACTCAAAACCAAGAAATCATTGAGCGATATCTGAAATACTTAAAAAAAGAAGTAGAATTGGTTTTGTCTTATTTGAAAAGTGATCATGTGGTTCATCAACTCCACTGGGGCGGTGGAACCCCAAATTTTTTGTCTCTCAATCAAATCGAAGATCTTTTTTTATTCATCAAAGAGCACTTTGTTATTGATCCTCACGCTGAAATCAGTATAGAACTTGATCCCCGAACTACGAAAAAAGAACAATTACAATTACTCAAGAACTTAGGATTTAACCGCATAAGTTTTGGTGTTCAGGATATAAACGACGAAGTTCAAGTTAGTGTCCATCGAATACAACCAGTTGAACTCATAGAAGAATTATACTACTCTGCCCGAGATTTGGGATTTGATTCTATCAATATGGATTTTATCTATGGTCTTCCCTATCAAACTAAAAGTTCATATGAAAACAATCTAATAAAGATATTAGAATGGAAGCCAGATCGATTGGCGTTTTTTAGTTATGCTCACGTTCCATGGATAAAGAAGCACCAAAAATTAATTCCTTTGGAGAAACTCCCCTCTCCATTAGAAAAAATCCAAATCTTTAAAAATATCGTAGAAACCCTTACTGAGAATGGTTATATTTATATCGGACTTGATCATTTTGCAAAACCTGAGGATGAATTATCCAAAGCATTTTTGCAAAAAAAACTTCATCGAAACTTTCAAGGATACACTGTTTTAGATTCTATGGATGTGATTGCCTTTGGGATTACAGCCATAGGACAATTCCAAAACTTATATATTCGTAACAAAAAAGGATTAGAAGAATACCGAAAAACTCTGGATCTTAACAAACTTCCGATTCATGATGGTTATCAGATGAACTTCGATGATATCCTTCGAAGGGACGTAATCCTGAAAATTATGTGTAATTTATACGTAGATTTCAGTGAGATTGAAGAAACATATCGTATAAAATTTTATGAATATTTCCATAATTCAATTCAAAAATTAAAACCCCTCATTGAAGATGGGCTTATAGAAATTGAAAACCACCAATTAAAGATTTTACCCAATGGAAGACCTCTAATCAGAAACGTAGCTATGGCTTTTGATGCTTTCTTGGAAAACAAGAAAGATCAAAAGCCCATTTATTCGAAAACCATTTGATTTTTATGTTCGTTCATCAATAGGAATATACTTTTTGTTTAAATTCCCTACGTAAACTTGCCTTGGACGATAGGATTTTCGATCCGGATCTTCTCGTTGCTCAGACCAATGAGCTAACCATCCTGGTAATTTACCAATTGTTCGGATAACATTATTCATTTTTGGAGGAATTCCCAAGAGCTTAAAGATCAACGCTGAATAAAACTCTACATTCAAATACAAGTTCATTTCCTTGAAGAGGGGATGATTAGAAACATAATCTTCGACTTCTAAAGCTTTTTTGATAATAGGGTCATTCGCAATTGTGGGATCCTTTTGTAACTTCAATTGATAATAGTCTTTAAACAACCTTCGGCTGACTCTGGCACGAGGATCTTCCGTTTCATAAGCTGGATGTCCTAAACTGTTGAGTTTCAATTGCCTCTTACCGTAGAGAAAATCTCGAAAGTATACTTCTGGAGTTAAGTTTTTGTTAATCATTTCTTCTAGCATCACAATTGGTGGGACATTTGCGTCAGATTCCCTCGATCCCCAAAGAGAACAAATACCAGCATTTATACATGCAAATAAATTTGCCCTTCCACTTGCTACAATCCGCACTGTTGTTGTTGTAGCATTCATCTCATGATCAGCATAGAGTATAAGAACTTGATTGAGTATCCGATCATCTATTGGATCTACTTGATAAGGTTCAGCAGGCGTAGCAAACATCATATTTAGAAAATTCGTGCAGTAGGGTAATTCATCACGAGGATATATGATAGGTTGTCCAACACTTTTCTTGTATGCCCAAGCAGCTAATGTCCGAACTTTGGCTAATAATCTGATTCGTATATCAATGCCTTTTTTCATGTTTTCTTCAAATGACAAAGGATAATACGCAGAGAGAGCTGTTACTAATGTAGCCAAGATTGCTAACGGATGTGCTGTGCCAGGGAAAGCATCGAAGAAAAGCCTCATGGATTCATGTATCATAGAGTGCTTACTTAATTCCAAAGAGAACTTCTTCATTTCCTCCTTAGTAGGTAAATGACCATAAATCAATAAAAATGCCACTTCTACAAATGTAGATTTTTCAACAAGTTCCTCTACATCATATCCACGATAGTAAAGCTTTCCATTTTTAGAGTCAATATAACTAATTTGGCTTTTGGCAATGGATGTGCTATTTAATGCTGTATCAAAAGTTGTGATATTATTCTCTTGATTAAAAAAACGAATATCTATAGCTTGTTTTCCGTCTGAACCTTTAATTAAAGGCAATCTAATGAACTTACCATTGATTTTAATTTCTGCATAATCCATGTTAAAGTTTTTTCCTTTCTTTCTTTTTATGCAATCCTTTTTTTAAATAGGTTTTTAATTCTTTGCAAAAGCATATCTTCACTTTGATGATCTTTTAGCATCTTTTGTTTTGTTTCTGCAAGACTATAAACCAAAGGAACTTCTCTCTTTCTTTTTTTCTGAGAAGAATAGGCTTTTCCGATTTCTTGGTTTTTGAACCTAAAAGAAAACTCAATTAATAAGTAGTGTTTTTGGATTGACCTTAAATTGAAATCCCCACCTAAAATTCTCAAATTTTCTTTGATGATTTTTCCTAAGATCCACCAACCCTCATTATCAATCAATTTTTCTTTAAAGACATTATAAACTCTACTTATAATCTTATAATTCTCACTATGAAAGAAAAAACGAAAATATACTTTTTGTTCATCATTTATCACAACTAAATTTTTATTCTTTATCCCTTGGAAACCTGGAAATTCAAAAAACCTTACTAGTAACGAGTTTACTAATTCTAAACTGGTTTCTATTTTTATATCCTTGTCAATTTTGATGGTATAAAAAATTTCTTTTTTTCCTAAGATTTCTACTAAAAACTCTTTTAATTCAACTTCTTCATAAGACTCTGGTTCTTTGATAGTTTCAAGTCTACTCAATTCTAGGATATCATTAAGACGATTTTCCATGTCTTTTAGCTTATGTATCATGGCTTGAATTTGATTTGGAGAAGATTCTTTTATAGACATTGATTGTAAATTTGTTAAAAAATCCAAAATAGGCTTTTTTAGAAGTGTCAAAATATATTGAAAGATGTTCGTTTGAAAAACATCCAATAGTAATAGCTTCTGATTTTTCTCTTTGATTTCCCTATGAGTCTTTAAAAAATTTATTGCTATAAGTAATGAGGGAAAAAAGAATAATACCATTCCTACTTCATCGAAAAGAGAATAGTTAGTTTCAAAAAACTCATAGGTATAGATTTTAATGACTAAATACAAAATAAATATTAACCAATAAGCAAAAAAAACAAAATCCTTTATGTGAAAATCCCAAATTATCTTCAAGTATTTCTTATAAATAAAACTCAAAAAAATAATTCCTAATAATGGTGCCCAAAGGTAGTTTAAAATCTTTAGTTTTTCAGCTCCCATAAGATTGATGGTGAATAGAAAGAAAAATAAAAATACAGATATAACAATATCATAATGTTTAGCTTCAATTTCTTGATATAAGTATCTTAGAAAAAACCTTCGATAAAGAAAAGGAACAAATATCAACAGAGAAAAAGCAAAGGATTGTATTAATTTTGGAAAAGGAACTTCTCTTAATAATAACTCACTACTTCCCAATATGCTAAATCCTATTATAATGTTATAAAGTGAAAGATATATTGAAAAAATCTCATTCCGGCTATGAACAAAAAACCCCAATAGAAACAAACCTACACCAATCATTAAAATTGCAAAAATGAAATATTCAGTATAAAAAAATAAGTATTTTGGATACAGTTTTGAAAATTCGTTTATTTCAGTTGTGCCATATATACCACTTGCTATTGGATGGACAAGAAAAATGCGCATAGCAATCACATTGTTATCTGTTCGATAGAGATTCATGGGTAAAGATATAAAAATATTTTCTTCTTGATGTTGTTTATTCGAGTCATAGATTAAAACTTCATTAAAATAGATCTCAACTGGAACGTTGATACGTGTAATTAAAAAGGCATATTGGGAATTTTTATCAATCGTAAATTCTTTTCTTAACCAAACAACTCTTGATTTTGTTGTAATGAATTCATCAAAATTAATTGGTATCTGAATTTCACTCCAATTCGTCTTTGATTGAAGTTCTATATTTTCTTTATCATCTTTTAAACTGATTTTCCATTCTTCGGCATTTGTAGAAGAAAGAAAAACGAAGAAAAAAAAGAGAAAATTTTTGAATTTCATTGAACTTCTCTCAGTGATGGAATTTGAACTTCAAAAATCGTATAAAAAAACGGCTTTGAGTCAACAGAAACGGTGCCATGTAAAAATTCCACAGCTTCTTTTACTAAAGTAAGACCAATTCCAGCACCAGGAATAGAATGGTCATGCCCTCGATAATACTTAGTGAATATTTTATCAACTTGATCTTTCGCAATCCCTATTCCATTATCAGTGATTTTAAGAATCAATATATCTTCATATTGGTTTTCAGAACTTCCGATTTCCACATTACATCCAACAACATCTTTAGAGTAAAGCAATGCATTTTCTAGCAAATGATATAAAATAAACTTAAACAAATTTATATCCATCCAGAAAAAAGCTGATGGTATTTCTGCTTGAATTCGATGCTTTTTTTGTTTAGTAGTTCTTAAAACTAGTTGTATGATTTTTTCTATCTCTTCTTTTAGGTTAATTTTTGCTGGTTGTGGGATATATTTTTTCTGTTCAAGAGAAGTTAAGATTTGCAGACTTTCTAAAAAAACCTGAGTCTTCAATATAGAAGATTCAGGATCCTTTTTTTGTTTTATATTTTCTTCCAGCTCGGCAAACATTGAATGAAATTTACTGGAAACATTATAAATAATATTGAGTTTTTGTTTTTCTGATTGTTTGATTCTTACCTCCTGTTGATGATAAAGTTCTTTTAGCTGAGTAGCTCGCTTTGATAATTGAATAGCAAAACTAACAAGAAAAACAGAATATCCAAATACAAATGTTTTTGGAAAGGAAAGAAGTTCAATCGTAATCAAAATATCCATTGCGATAAAAGGAATCATACTCAATATCCCGAACCAAATATATGCCAATTTTTTTCGAATTTCTATTTGTAAGAAAAGTCTTAGAACTTCGACAACAGCTACCATCAAGTTAATCAGATTTATATAAGTGATAGCGTATAGAACCAAAGTTTTGTAAGTATGAGGCACTAAAGATGAAACTAAAGTAATTACGAACAAGAAAAGAGAAAAATATCCAACAAAGCGATAAAAAAACGTAAGCCTTGTATTTAGTAAAACTTTCAAAAATGTCAAAAACAAAAATGGCAAAGGAATCAAAAGGAGCAACTCCACTACATATGAAAGAAGAAAATTCTCGAATAAATGATAACGGAATCCTTCAATGATAATGTGATAAAAACTCAAAATTATCGTAAATAAAGAAAAATAAAAATTTGCAGGCTCTTTCGTAAACCAACCATAAATCATAAAGAAAACCGAGGTAATCAAGTAAGTGATACTAAAAACTAAGGCAAAAAATTCATACTTTTGCTTTTTGGCTACTGGTTGAGAAGTAAAATACAAAGTAGGGACATCAGGCAAACCTGCCTCACTCCACGTTCCGTATAATCGTATAGCAACCACATTTTGATTTTGAATTAAGCTGGGAGGCACTTCATAAATTCGCCTTTCAGAAAAGTCAGGTATTTTTTTTTCGAAGTCTCCCAAGCCACCTATTTTTTGTCCGTTCCAATAAACCTCATCGATTTCTTTTACTTCCCCTAAATCAAAATAGAGTTCCTGCGGGATTTCGTAAAATTCAATCGAACAACGCAACCAAATCTCTCCTATATAGTTTTCCAAAACATCAATATCTTTCCACAAGAATGGAACTGAGACCCTTGTCCAATCACTATCATCGATATTCGGATTAGAAGCAATATTCCCAGAACCTTTAAAAAATTTCCACTTTCCTTTGAGTTCTAAATAGGGTTTTTGAAAATCATACACACGAAATATACAATCGCCCCACATAGGTGTGAAAGAAAAAAATAAAGGCAAAACCAAAAAAAAGAAGAACTTCATCCAAACAATTATCGAACTATAAAAACTTATTTTGGAATCTCCCTGTGGGCTTTTTATAATCACCAGGACGTATTCTCTCATAATAGTCGATTGAAAATATGATATGGTCTAAGTTTTCTTTTCTCCATTCGGGTATCCTATGATTGTTGATTGCCTCTTGGATCTTGCATCCTTCGATATTCGGAGTGTGATCACAATTTCGAAATTTGCAATGTTGAATAAAGTCTTTCCATTCTGGGTAAGATTCATAAATTTCTTTTTTTGTTAGATGCGAAAGTCCCCATTCTTTCACACCTGGTGTGTCAATTAAGTAGAAATCAGAATTTACTTGTAAAAGAGTGGATGTTGTAGTTGTATGACGACCTTTACCAGTAGAAATACTTGTTCTATTAGTTTTTTGAATATTTTTTCCCATAATCAAGTTTGTGAGGGTTGACTTTCCCGTTCCTGATTGACCAGCTAAGAGCAATGTTCCTTTGGAGTGATGGTATTGAAAATCATGAAAGGTTGGAAGTTTTTCTTGAAGTTCTTTGCTCCATTTCTCTAAAATCCCACGATCACTGGGTTTGAGTAAATTGTCCCAATATATAAAGTTTACAATATTTTTATAGTATAAGCTCTGTTGAAAGTAGAAATAATCTTCTTCAGTGTCTTCTAACAAATCACACTTCGTAAAGAAAAGAACTGGCTCTACATTCTCCGTAAAGCATGCAATCAAAAAACGATCAATGAAGCCTGAGCGCAAATCAGGTTGTTTTAAACTCACAATCAAAGCCGCATAATCCAAATTTGATCCTAAAGGATGGATTTCGTAAGGAGAAGCTCGTAAAAGAATATTTCTTCGTGGTAGAACTTCTTCAATCAGTGGATGATCATCGGAAGAATTATTTTTCGGTTCACGTACCTTTACAAAATCGCCTACACAACAAGGATTTCGAAAGGGGATCTTAGACGGATGTTCATTTTCTAAGATACGTAGTTTTCCACGTAAAACAGCAATCTTTTGTTCTTTCGATTCCTCAGAAAAAATATAAAATAAATTACCGTGAATTTCCTGAACCCGATAGATTCTCATAATAAAAATTAAGCTTGAAGATATGCTTCGATTTGATAACAAAAACATAATGAATTTTCTTTTAAAAAAGTTCAATTCTTTTTTTATCAAATTTCAGAAATATCTCAAAAAAAGATTAGGCATTCACAAACAAGATTTGAGAGATTACACAGGAAAACGAAAGATTGATCAATTCCGAAGATTCATCATCAAGTTTAGAAAAACAAATGATATCATAACTTACACACTACAATTCTTGAAGGATACTTTAAAAACTGATACAGTAGGCTTTTACTATTGGAATGAAGAAATTGGGCATTTCGTTGATTTTCATAAACAAGACCAAAATCCAAAATACCAAATCTTCGACCCTTTATTAATTATCATGAGCGAATATGACATCATTTTCTTAAAAAGAAACTTAGAAGTTCTTCGCAATCCTGAACACATAGAAATTCTTCAGCAATTCATGAAGAAACAAAATTGCAATGTGATCATCCCTCTTATTCTTAACGAAACCATTTTAGGTTTCATCTATGCAAAAACAGATCTTTATATTTCAATATCAGAATACTTTATTTTGGAAGAACTTCGCTACTTCGTGATTGTTTCTTTATCAAATTCTTTGATTTATCAACGATTAGAGAATTTATTAAAAAACTTGGAAATCGAAGTAGAAAAGCGAACAGAAGAATTAAAAAGAGCACAACAGACTATCCTTCAACAGGAAAAAATGGCAACCTTGGGAGTCATGGTAGCTGGGGTTGCTCATGAGTTAAATACTCCCACTAGTGTGATCCTTTCATCTGTTCAAAACATTTATAAAAATTCAGAAGAAGTAATTGAAAGCTTTTTTCTAAACAAAAGAATGCAAAATCTCACAGATGAATTTTTTTCAATCTTGCATTATTTTATTTATCATATTTCCATCTATAGTTCTTATAGCCAAACGAGAACCTTTAAACTAAAAAAAAGCCTAAAAGAATACTTAGAAAGTCAGGGATTACCCTATGACGAAGATCTTATCCAATTCTTGATTGATTTTCACTTTTTTACTGGTAGTTTTGATGTGTTTCAAAATAACGATAGTTTGCTTAATAAAATCATAGAATTTTATTCTCATAGTCAACCAACAGAAAGAAAAGAATTATTAAAAATCCTCAAATCAATGGCTTTGATTTTTGACAATCTAAGAAGGATTCATGAAGCTTCTAAATCCATACAAAAAATAGTTCAATCTTTAAGAAGTTATTCGCGTTCTTCAAAAAACGAATTTTTAAAGTGTAGTCCGATTACGATTATCGAAAATGCGATAGAGATGACCCAAAGCACAATAAAGGACAGAATCCCCATCGAGAAAGTTTATGAATACCACAATGAAATCTTTTGTGATCCCAATCAAATTCAACAAGTTTTAATCAATCTTATTCTCAATGCATATCAAGCCATAACTGATGCTAACATCCTTAATCCAAAAATACAAATCCTTTTAAAAGAACTTTCAGAAAAAATGATTGAGATACAAGTAATTGATAACGGACCTGGAATCCCTAAGGAAATTCAGGATCAAGTGTGGGATCCATTTTTTACAACAAAACCTCAAGGCAAAGGCACAGGCTTAGGTTTAAGTATTGTAAAAAACATCGTCGAAAACCATAATGGAAAAGTTTTTTTTGAGTCCGACTCAAGCGGAACCAAATTCTTCATTCACCTTCCAAAAGAACAAATGAGTCCCCCTAAACAAAAGATTCATCCTTCTATCAAATTCGGAAGATATGATTGGAGATAAGATATAGCCCATACACCAGAAAATACATTCCATAGGAAAAAAACAAAAGAAAAAAAACAAAATTGAGTATTTTTAAGTATTTCTTTATGAATTCTTTTACCCAATGGTGAAACAAAATCAAGCTCAGGAACGCCAAAACAACTCCTACAAAAAATGACAGGATTGAAAATAACTGTTCTTTAGGATTCTTTAAGAGAGATGGTAGCAGCACAGAAGAAAAATAAAGAACGGCTTTGGGATTGGAAAGATTCGTAAACAACCCCAAAAAGTAAAAATTCTTTGGTGTGTCTTTAGTAATACTAAAATCAATTTCTGTAATCTTTCGGATTTTGAAACTCATCCAAATAAGAAAAATTCCTCCAAAGACAAAAAGAAAACCAATTCCCTCTTGCACTACTATAGCATAACCTAAGATAACTGGCATCAAATAAATTACATTTCCTGATAAGATGCCCATTAGAACTATCAATGCTTCTTTTCTGCCATAAAACAAAGAAGTTCGAATCACAAGAAGCATATCCGGACCGGGAAGATAAACACCCAAAAATCCGATCAAAAAAAGCTCCCACATAAAAATTAAATTGTTCTTATATCTACATAAGAACCTGATGGTGAAGAAAAGATTTTTGATAGTTTATCGAATATAGTTTTCCCCACTACGTTCGGTGAAGGCATTTTTTCAGTTCCTCTTGCTTCATATAACCTTTTGAAAGAAGGATATTTTTCTAAATCAATTTTTTTATGGTAAATCTCGTCCTGCATATCTGTGTGGATGATACCTGGAGCTAGGGAAATAAAATGTTTTTCTTTTCTTTCTTCTGAGTAAAGCTTGATCATAACATTGAGTGCTGCTTTCGATATAGAATAAGCATTCCAACCTCTTTCACCTTTATGGGATGCGCCACTGGACATAGCTAAAATTTTCTCTGGTCCTCGTATGATTTGCTTTTCTTCTAATAAAAAAAATGTATCCAACAAAATTTTATTTGCCCAAACGTTAATATTCATTACCTCCTGAATTTCTTCTAAAGACGTATCATACATATCTTTTATTGGACCTAATACGGCTGAATTCAAAATTAAATATTCAACATAGAGCTCATGCTGATTGCTTAGATTTTCGAGATAATTGATAACCCTTGACTCGATTTTAGTGAGTTGCTCTAAATCCAAAGACAAATGAAAATATTGACCCGGATTTTCTTTTAGCAATGGAGATTCTTTTCTCGATATTCCGATTACCTTATATTTTTCCAAAAAAGCTGAAGCCATACCCAACCCTAAACCTCTGCTCGTCCCTGTGATTACAGCAAATTTCATGTTTTCTCCTTTTTATAATGGCACTTGATGAAGAAAAAATATTGTCATACAATGTAAAAACTATTTTTTTTGTCTTTTGCTAACAATTTTTTTGATTACAAACAAACGAAAAAAATTTTGAACATTACTATGAAGTTCGAGAATCATTTCCATTCTAAAACTATGGAGAATTTAGAAGAAAATACTAAATCAGAATGGAAATTTTTGATTTCTGAAATTCCGAAAAATAGCCTTCTTTTGGATTGTAGAGAAGAACAATTTTACAAAGAAAAAACCATAAAGGGAGCTTACAGTGCTGCTCTTATTCGTAAACCCACTGGCTCAAGTGATAAATCCTTGTTGAAGTTATCTTCATTTCTCAAAAGCATAGAAGATTTAAGTGAGAACTATGAAAATATCATTGTATTTGATGAAGGATTAGGGATGTTTGCGGGGAAGCTTGCTTTCTTGCTCAAGCAAATTCTAGAAAAAAATAAAAAAATCTACATCTATAACAAATTATTCGATGAAATCCCAGAAAGCGAACTTGAGCCCGGTAAGATTGTGATTAGCGAAACAAAAATTCAAAAACCCTATCAATTTAAAGATATTGTTTCTATTAGTTATGTGCAGATTAACTTGATTAAGGTTCAACTGATTGATGTTCGAACTAAAGATGAATATGAAGGCTTGATCCCCCGCTTCAACAATTCCGAACCAGGAGAAATCTGTGGTAGAATTCCAGGGTCAATTCATTTTGATTGGCTAGAATTATATGATGAAACCGGATACCTTCTACCAAAACAAACTGTGTTAAAAAAACTCAAAAAAGCAAACTTGATTTTAGAAAGACCCACGATACTATATGATTACAATGGAGCTCGGGCATGTTTTATGGCTCTTGTTCTAAAAGAAAGCAAATATAAAGATGTAAAAGTCTACTTGGGTTCTTGGCTTGAGTGGAGAAAGACTCAACTCCCTAAACAAAATCTGAATGTATGGTATCCCAGCAATTGATATGAAAAAAAGAAAAATTCTCGTTACTTCCGCATTGCCTTATGCGAATGGTCCTATTCATTTAGGACATTTGGTAGAATATATTCAGACTGACATTTGGGTTCGGTTCCAAAAACTACAGGGGAATGAAGTATATTATTTCTGCGCTGATGATACTCATGGAACCCCCATCATGATCACAGCTCAAAAATTAAATCTCACTCCAGAAGAATTAATAGAAAAAATTTATAAAGAACATTTAAGGGATTTGACTTTATTCGAAGTAGAGTTTGATAACTACTACACTACTAACTCAACCGAAAATCGAGCATTATCAGAAAGAATTTACCTAAAAGCAAAAGAAAAAGGACATATCTATAAAAAAAAAGTAAAGCAGTTGTTTTGTCCCCATGATAAAATGTTTCTTCCTGATCGGTATGTGAAGGGGAAATGTCCTAAATGCGGTGCAGAAGATCAATATGGGGATTCTTGTGAAAAATGTGGAGCATCTTATCGACCCACTGACTTGATTGAGCCAAGATGTGCCCTTTGCGGCACAATACCAATCGAAAAAGAAGAGGATCATATTTTTTTTAAGCTTTCTGACTTTACTGAGTTTCTCAAAGAGTGGACACAAACACGTTTAGATGAGGGAATCAAAAATAAACTCATGGAATGGTTCGAGCAAGGATTAAAGGATTGGGACATTAGTAGAGACGGACCTTATTTTGGCTTTGAAATCCCCGATGAACCCAATAAATATTTTTATGTCTGGTTAGATGCACCGGTTGGATACATTGCTTCTTCTTTGAATTATTTTCAAAAGCACAAAAAAGAAAAAACATTTTTTGAGTTTTGGAACGTGGAAAACGAACAAAAAACAGAAGTCTATCACTTTATTGGAAAAGACATTGTTTATTTCCATACATTGTTTTGGCCAGCACTATTAAAAGCTGGGGATTTTCGAACTCCTACATCTGTTTTTGTTCATGGCTTTTTGACCATCAATGGTGAGAAGATGTCAAAATCTCGTGGAACGTTCGTGAAAGCTCAAAGTTATTTGAAGTTTCTGGATCCACAAGCCCTGAGGTACTTTTATGCTTCTCGATTAGGTTCTTCCATTGATGATTTGGATTTTACGATAGAAGATTTTGTTAATAAATATAATGGTTCGGTTGTTGGGAATTTTGCGAATATCTTTTCGCGATCGGCAAAACTATTAGAAACTTTGGATAATACTCTATCGACTCCCACAGAAAAAGGAAAACAACTCATCCAAACACTCCTACAGAAAAAATCCGAAATTCTTGATAATTACGAAAAGCGAAATTTACAAAAAGTAGTTCGAATTCTCGAAGATTTAGGCTCAGAAATCAATCGTTATATCACTGAAAAAGAACCATGGGTGGTCATCAAACAAAATCCCGAAGAAGCAAGAAAGATACTAACTGATGTATTAAATGCTGGATGGATTTTGAGTATCTATCTTTATCCTATTTTGCCTTCATTCAGTAAAGGGGTTTGGGAATTTTTGAATATTCCTGTTGAATATAAGAACCAATTTTCTATTCTATCAAACAAAGTAGAAAAGCAAACCCTTTTGCCTAGTAATCATAAAATTCATCCCTACAGACACTTGGCTACTCGCATTCAAAAGGAGGATGTAGAAAAGATGTTCCAAGAAGAACAAAAAGAAATCCCACAAGCAGAAGAAAAAGAAACCAAAACCCAGTGGATTACGATTGAAGACTTCAACAAGATCGAAATCAAAATAGGAAAGATAGTCGAGGCAAAGTTCGTTGAAGGAGCTGATAAATTATTACAACTAAAAATTGATGTGGGAGAAAAAACCCCAAGAAATGTTTTCGCAGGTATTAAAGAACACTATCAACCCAACGAAATTGTTGGAATGAAAGTAGCAGTTGTTACCAACCTTCAACCAAGAAAAATGAAGTTTGGAGTTTCCGAAGCCATGATTTTAGCCGCAAACGATCAGGGAAAGCTCTCATTACTTCTACCCCACAAAGACGTAGAAACAGGAAGTATCGTCAAATAAACATCATAAAAAATTTATAAATTTTCTAAAGCTATTTTTACCGCATCGATAACATCTTGGATATCTTCTTCTGTCATTTTGCTATAGATTGGCAAAGAAACAATGTGATGATAAATTTCTTCTGTATTGGGAAAACCCTTTTCGTTATATGAAAATTTCTTTCTGTAGTAGCTCATTCTATACAAAGGTGGAAAGTGAACTGATGTTTGGATTCCCAAAGACTTCATTTTCTCTATGAAATCATTTCGTTTTGGAACCTCGAGAGTATAGAGATGATAAGAAGAGCCTTCATCTTCGGGATTGAGTCGGATGTTGGGTAGATTTCGAAAGGCTTCTTGGTATCTTTGATGAATGTATTTTCGTTTTTCTTTCATCTCGTGATTTCGTGATAACTGCACAATTCCTATGGCTGATAGAATGTCTGGGATGTTATACTTGAAGCCTTCTTCGATGATATCGTAATAGAAATTTTTTCGTCGATAGGTTTCCACATCAAAGCCATGAAGCCTCATCCTTCGGATTTTCTGAGCAACCTCGTGATGATTGGTAATGACAGCTCCGCCTTCACCTGTTGTGATGTTTTTTGTTGCATAAAAACTAAAAACACAAAAATCACTTTGAGTTCCAATCGGTTTTTGTTTATACGTAGAACCGAAGGCATGAGCTGCGTCTTCTCCTAAAAATAAGTGATATTTCTTCGCTAATTGATTCAATGAAGTCAAATCACAAACACGACCCCCATAATGAACACACAAAATCCCACGAATTCTCGTTTTGGTGGGAAGGTGTATCAAAGTCTGATTTTGAAAATCACAATATCTATCAATGTATTCTTGTATGATTTCTGATGTAAGTAAATACGAATTTCGATCCACATCCAAAAAGATCGGGTATGCTTGACACTTGATGACCACTTCTGCAGTAGCTGTGAATGTAAAAGCAGGAAGAAACACCGCATCCCCTTGTTGTAATCCCAATGCCTTCAGGGAAAGATGTAAAGCCGCAGTGCCTGAGCTTACGGCTATGGCGTTTTCACTCTGACAATATTCTTTGAGTTTGTTCTCGAACTCTTCGGTAACTTTGCCCGTTGTGAGCCAATGAGAACGCAAAACCTTCTCTACGGCTTGGATTTCTAAATCCGTAATATCAGGCTTAAAAAAAGAAAGGATTTCTTTTCTTTCTTTTTTTCGAAGCATTCAAAAGTCAAAATTCTTCTCAAACAGAAACAAAAAACTTTTTTTTGTAAATCTTAGAGATAACATAAATGTGTTCGATGACAACAAGCGGGGACGCATGGACGATAGTTCTTCTTTTCTTCTTGTGCGAGTATTTGGTTTTGATTTTTAGTGCTTTTGTTTGATTTTGACTTATGTTAGAAATTTTTTTTATTTTGTTCTAAACAAAAAACAATTTATTTTTTTATCAATTCCCTCAAAACAAAAAATACAGAAAGGGCAGATAAAACTGCTGTTTCGATTCTAAGAACATTGGGTGCTAATCGAAAGCCAAGAAAATGCTTTTCTAAGTATTGCTTTTCTTTTTCAGAAAATCCACCCTCAGGTCCAACAATCAATGCCATCTCCTCTAATGAAATATTTTGAACGTAGTTTAATAAGTCCGTCAAAGTCAGGTTTGCATGAGGGTTTACATCTAAGTAAAAAACATAATGAAATGAGGAGGTATATCTTTCCAACTCAGAAAACGGAATGATGGGATGAAGCTTAGGTAAACTCCAGCGTTGAGATTGTGATCCTGCTTGCATGACGATTCTTTCCATTCTTTCTTTGTTCCAGTCTTTTCGTTCTGACCTTTGATAAATGACAGGGAAAAACTGAGACATCCCCAGCTGCGTTGCCATATCCAACATTTTGTCTAATCGATTCCCTGAGGGCAGAGCTGAAAAAATCGCTACATTTTGTTCTTTTGATTCTTCAAAAGGTGTTTGAAGATCTACCTCAACCAATCCATCATTTCGAAGAATTCCCTTGTATGCATGAGAATTTCCATCGGAAACCCAAAGGGTATCACCTTCTTTCAGCCTCAAAGAACGAAGATGCGACTTTTCTTTTGGTTCTAACTGAATCCAAGGGCTTCGAATTTCTCTTCGATAAAGAATCACAA